>JAGLDO010000184.1 GCA_023145555.1 Bacteroidales bacterium | reverse complement strand
TCGGGCTTCGCCCTCGCAATGACGACTATGAAGACTTTTATGAACGAAAGTTACTGTTTAATCACTTTTTTAGTATAGAATTTATCTTTTGATGCTACACGCAGGAAATAAATTCCGTTCTCTAAACTATTAAAATTAATTTGAATTTTATTATAAGAAGTAAAAGCCAAATTATGTTTATTAAATGAAATTTTTTGTCCTAAAATATTATATAATTCTATTTCAATATTATCATTATCAATAGAATAGAAATCAAAATTTAGAACATCTATAAAAGGGTTTGGGTAAACACTAATAATATTTTCTTTTCCGGAATCATTATAATCAAGAAAAAGATTTGCTTTACCAAAGTCCGGTATTCCAAACCCGGTTATATTATCAGGATTATGGTATTGATTTGAACTTTGAACAATAGCATTAAAAATCTCCATATTATTTACTGTTGGATGAGCTTGCCATAAACAAGCAGCTAAACCGGCAATTATTGGAGTTGAGAAAGAAGTGCCGTTACCCTCGTAAAATAGACCGTCGCCGGCTTGAAAAACAGTATTTTTCCCTTGCGATACAATATTTGGTTTAATTCTGCCATCATAAGTCGGACCTGTTGAGCTAAACGATGCATAATCACCATTTTTATCAACAGCACCAACACACAAAACACTATCAGCATCGGAAGGTGCAGTTAAATATTTCCATAATTTGTTACCTTCATTGCCGGCGCTATTTACAACTAATATGCCTTTGCTTGTTGCAATGTTTGCAGCTCTTGAGATTCGTGTTGTTTTGCCATCCATGTCAGCATAGGTATGATTCTGTGCAGCATCGTCAAAAACAGAATAACCCAACGAACAGGAAATAACATCAGCACCAACGCTATCGGCAAATTCAGCGGCAGAAGCCCAATTTTCTTCCTCAATTAAGCTCTCAGTAGAAGCATCTTCGCTTCGAAGTAGCCAATATTTTGCTTTTGGTGCGGTCCCAATAAAAATATAAGGTACATTTCCAGCAAGAATTGATAAAACAGACATTCCATGAGAATGATCTTCATAAACACTAGAACCGCCATCGACAAAATCTTTTGTACCAAGTATTTGATTATTAAGCAACAAACTATCGAAAGCAGGTAGTGAATTAACATGATAAAAACCTGCATCAATTACTGCTATTTGCATACCTTGTCCCTGATTGCCATTATTATGCAAAACATGGCCATTCAACATCTTTATTTGGTTTTCCGAATATCCATACTTGCTAACACCTATTTTATTGTTTAAAGAGCTGTAATCAACTTTTTTACGCTTACAAAAAAACTTATTGTAATCGTAGTTCTTTTTGTGTATTGATGAAGACTTTTTTAAATTCTTAATAAATGATATATTTTCAATAGTGTCCAGCAATAAAGAATCTGTCGAAAATATTGTAAGCGAATTAAACCATTTTGATTTATTTAAAATTGTCAGTCCAAGCTTTTGCAAGCTATCAACATAAGCAGAAGTAATGGGCAAATCATTCTCAACAATATCTATGTCTTGTTTAATTCGTCTTTCTATTGCTCTCTGAGATAGAAATTCATTTGGCTGGTTTACAGAATATTGATTATTATTTTTATCGGTAAATGAAATAACATACTTGTTTGGAGAAACCTGAGCATAAATATTTATATTGCACAAAAAAATAATTGGGAAAACAATTTTGTAAAATTTATTCATTATTACCATAATCAAATATTTGCATAGTAAAAATTGTTCCTGTTTTAATTCTCAGCTCAATTGGTACTGATGGATCAAACCCAGATTGGTTTGATAATATTCTAATATCTTTTTTAAATACTAAGCCAATATTTTTTGCATATTTTTCAATACTGTAGTCTTTATGAATTAAACTAGTATCTGAAATTTGAGTAACCATTAAAACAGAATCGAAACTAATATCATTAATCACCTCATTAATATGAAGTTGTGTAAGCTCATAATTAAACTCATTTAATGTATCGAGCATATTATACAAATTTCCGTTCCATGTTTTATTCATTTTTAATGGAAACGATAGTTTTACGTATCTAATATTTTCCTCTACTCTTTGTGCAGTATTATTAATGAGCTGAGCAGTCCAAACATCTTTAATTTGCCATAAGGATGATAAGTCTTGCTTGATATATCTATTAATACAAAATGTTTCACTTTCTGTTTCATCAGTAAAAGATGAAACTACAATTTCTTTAATTTGATAACGACTTGTATCAAAAACATCTGAGGGCTCATCAATATTTATATCTTCAACATCATAAATTACCCAACTACCAATTGTTAAAGGGAAATATTGGTAATCATTGGCTAAGCTTTTATCAACATTTAAGGTATTTTCCTCACAAGCTGATAATAAAAAAATTAAGCTTAAAAACAATAATGAATTATATAAATATTTATTAATCATTAAGTAAATTATTAAATTGTTACAATTTGCTAAATTGTATATTTTTAGTGGATGTTCACCGTAATGGCAACACAACTTTTTTTTTATGTTCTTTTGTCAACCAATTATATTTAATTCAAAAATCTCGTAATTTATTATTAAATTTATTTGAAAAAAATCTAAAATTACAATTCTAAATTCTTATGTTTATTCTTATTGTAAAATACTTTGTGAGTTGCCGCTAATTATTAAACATCTTTTCTAATTCATCTTTAGGTTCTTTAAATTTGCCTTTATTTTTCTCATAAGAATTTAACTTATTTGTCTCTTTTCTTTCAATTTCTTCTTGTTTATCAGTTATTCCTTTTTCATAATTAACAACGTCTTTCACTCTTCCGTCTTCATTATAGAAAATCCAATTACCTTGCCTTAAATCATTTTTGAAAGCTCCTTTAATTAACAATATTCCTTCATCATTATATGAAACAAATTTCCCATCACTCAAATCATTTTTATAATTCATTTCAATTCTTAATTTTCCATTCAAGTAATATTTTTTATTTTCGCCATTTTTAACTCCATTTTTCCAATTAACAATTTCGCAAACATTGCCATTCTTATAATAAAATGTAGTTATCCCATTTTTTTTACCTCTAAAAAAATTTTCTTGCAATATCAAAATTGTATCTTTTTCATAATAATTCCAAACACTATCTTTCTGTTTATTATAGTAATATCCTGTTGATTCTACTTTTTCGTAAACATCATAAAATGTAATTGTTGATTGCTTTTTATTTTCAATAAAATTTTGAATTGAAACTAATTCTCCTTTATCATTATATTTTTTGAATTCTCCTACCGGCTTGTTATTTTTAAAAATACCTTCGTATTTAAGTTTCCCGTTAAAATGTTTTTTTTGCCAGAAACCTTGTTTATTTCCATTAATGTCAATATAATTTTTAACAGTTCCTCCTTTTTGTCCAACATTTTGTGCATTTACACTCAAAGAGATAATTATTGATATAACAAATAGCAGTAAATTTTTCATGTGTATATAATTTTTATTTAATTTATTATGCTTAGCTTAATATCCTAATAAACAGTCACATTTACAATTACATTTTTTAGGCTGTTTATTAATAATTCAATTCAATAATAATTCAATTTAAAAATAAAAGGTAAAGATAATAATTAAAAGATAAAACAATAAAAATTAATATTAGTGAAAATTAACACATAAAAAAAACCGTCCAATAAAAATAAAGGACGGTTTATATTAATTAGTTAATTATTATTATTTAACTTCTTCAAAATCTACATCAGTTACTTCATCATCTTTCTTCTTTTCTGAAGTTTGCTGGGCTTCAGCATTCTGCGGATTTTGAGCATTTTGAGCGTCGCCTTGTTGAGCTTGACTTGCATTATACATTTCTTGAGAAGCAGCTTGGAACACTGAATTTAATTCGGCACTTGCTTTATCAATTGCATCAATATCTTGAGCTTTATGAGCTTCTTTTAATTTATCAAGCGCTTTTTGAATTGGTTCTTTTTTATCAGCAGGTAGTTTGTCCCCAAATTCTTTAAGTTGTTTTTCGGTTTGGAAAATCAAACTATCAGCGCCATTAATCTTATCAATTTTCTCTTTTTCTTTTTTATCTTTTTCAGCATTTACTTCAGCTTCTTGTCTCATTTTTTTGATTTCCTCATCGGTTAAACCAGAAGAAGCTTCAATTCTGATACTTTGAGATTTTCCTGTTCCTTTATCTTTAGCCGAAACATTTAATATTCCATTTGCATCAATATCGAAAGACACTTCAATTTGAGGAACTCCTCGAGATGCTGGTGGAAGACTATCTAAATGGAAACGACCAATAGTTTTATTATCTTTAGCCATTGAACGTTCACCTTGTAAAACATGAATTTCAACAGAAGGCTGATTATCAACAGCAGTTGTAAATGTTTCAGATTTTTTAGTAGGAATAGTAGTGTTAGCCTCAATTAATTTAGTAGTAACACTTCCAAGAGTTTCAATACCAAGTGAAAGAGGAGTTACATCTAATAATAACACATCTTTAACCTCACCGGTTAAAACACCACCTTGAATAGCAGCACCAACAGCAACAACCTCGTCAGGATTTACACCTTTAGAAGGAGCTTTTCCGAAAAAGTCGGCAACTACTTTTTGAATAGCAGGAATACGAGTTGAACCACCAACTAAGATTACTTCATTAATTTCAGATTTTGAGAAACCTGAGTCTGCTAAAGCTTTTCTACATGGCTCAACTGTATCGTTAATTAAGCTATCACATAATTGTTCAAACTTAGCACGAGTAAGCGTTTTTACTAAGTGTTTTGGCACACCGTCAACAGGCATAATGTAAGGTAAATTTATTTCGGTAGTGCTTGCACTTGACAACTCAATTTTAGCTTTCTCAGCAGCTTCTTTTAAACGCTGTAAAGCCATTGGGTCTTTTTTAAGGTCAATATTTTCATCTTTTTGGAACTCATCAGCCAACCAGTTAATAATAACCTGATCAAAATCATCACCACCCAGGTGAGTATCTCCATTTGTTGATTTTACTTCAAAAACACCATCGCCTAATTCAAGAATTGAAATATCGAAAGTACCACCACCTAAGTCAAATACAGCAATTTTAATGTCTTGATTTTTTTTATCGAGTCCGTATGCTAATGAAGCGGCAGTTGGTTCATTAATAATTCTTTTAACTGTTAAGCCAGCAATTTCACCGGCTTCTTTAGTAGCCTGACGTTGGGAATCGCTAAAATAAGCAGGAACAGTAATAACAGCTTCAGAAACTTCTTGTCCTAAATAGTCTTCAGCAGTTTTTTTCATTTTTTGTAATACCATTGCTGATATTTCCTGAGGTGAAAATTGGCGTTCGTCAATTTTTACACGTGGTGTGTTATTCTGCCCTTTAACAACAGTATAAGAAGCATTTTTAATTTCTTTAGTAACTTTGTCATAACCTTCACCCATAAAACGTTTAATTGAAGAAACTGTTTTACTAGAGTTTGTTATAGCTTGACGTTTTGCAGGGTCTCCTACTTTACGTTCTCCATTTCC
>JAGLDO010000183.1 GCA_023145555.1 Bacteroidales bacterium | reverse complement strand
GGTCAGGTAACTCGTATTGCAAACACATTTTTAGGTCAGATGCAAACATCTTCAACTTGTCCTTCTTGTGGGGGTGAAGGTAAAATTATTACTAATAAATGTCCAAAATGTGCTGGCGAAGGTATTGTTAGAGACGATGAAATAATTTCAATAAATATTCCTGCAGGCGTTGCCGAAGGTATGCAATTATCGGTAAGCGGAAAAGGAAATGCAGCCCGCAGAGGCGGTGTTAACGGCGATTTAATTATTGTAATTAAAGAAGAGAACCATCCTGAATTAGTTAGAGATGGTAACGATTTATTATACAATCTATTTTTAAGTTTCCCTCAGGCTGCAATAGGCACAACTGTTGAAATACCTACAATTGAAGGTAAAGTTAAAATCAAAATCAATCCTGGTATTCAAGCAGGTAAAATTCTTCGACTAAAAGGCAAAGGTATTCCTGAAGTAAACGGATATGGTAAAGGCGATATTTTAGTTAAAGTAAATGTGTGGGTTCCTAAAAATCTTTCAAAAGAAGAAAAAAAGATGCTCGAAAAACTCGATTCATCAGAAAACTTTGCCCCTGACCCATCAAAAAATGAAAGAACAGTGTTTGAAAAAATGAGAGATTATTTTGGTTAAACTTTTAAAAATCTTACATTAGTAAGATTTTTTTTTATATAAATTTACAAAATAAAAATTAATGGAAATTTTTCGTTCTGAAAATATAGTAAAAAAATATGCTAATCATTTAGCTTTAAATGAAGTGAGCATTACAATAAATGAAGGAAGTATTTTTGGTTTATTGGGGCCTAATGGTGCCGGTAAAACAACATTCTTAAGAATTATTAACCAAATAACCGCACCCGATAGTGGCAAATTATTTTTATTTAATAATAAGCTGAAAGCATCTGATATTTACCATATTGGTTACCTTCCCGAAGAACGCGGACTATATAAAAAGATGAAAGTCGGCGAGCAAGTTCTATATCTTGCTCAACTTAAAGGTCTCTCGAAAAAAGATGCGTTGAAAAAACTTAAATTCTGGTTTGAAAAATTTGAGATAGAAGCTTGGTGGGATAAAAAAGTTGAAGAACTATCGAAAGGTATGCAACAAAAGATTCAATTTATTGTAACCATCCTACACGAACCTAAACTGCTAATTTTTGATGAACCTTTTAGCGGTTTCGACCCTATTAACACAAACATCATAAAAAATGAGATATTAAACCTGAAAAAAAATGGAGCTACGGTAATATTCTCAACTCACAATATGGGTTCGGTTGAAGAACTTTGCGACCATATTGCTTTAATTAATAATTCGAAAAAAATTCTCGATGGGCAAATTGATGATATCCGACAACAATATAAATCAAACACTTTTGAGATTTCATTCAATGGAAATATTGAAAATTTTAAAGCAAACATCAGCAATGATTTTGAAATTATAAAAACTGACATTAATAATAATATTAGTGATGATGAACACATAGTTCTTGTTAAACTTAATAATGGTTCAACGCCAAACGATTTATTATCAATGGTGTTGCCAACGGTTCAGATAAAGTCATTTAATGAACTCATACCTAGTATGAATGACATTTTTATTAAAGTTGTTGAAGGGAAAAAATAACAATTTAGATTTCTGACTTGAGATTTGAGAATTTTACAAACTATTAAATAATTACAAAAATATAAACAGATGAATAAAATTATTCTGATAATAAAACGAGAATATTTATACCGTGTAAAAAAGAAAACTTTTATTATAATGACACTGATTGGTCCGGTGTTGTTTGCAGCATTAATGATATTACCTGCATGGATAGCTCAATTAGAAGACACAGAAGAAAAAACTGTTGCTGTAATTGATAATTCTCAAATATTTGACAAAACAAAAATTACTAAAACAGCAGTTAACTTAGTTATTGAAAAACATCGAAAATCAATAAACAAAATAATTTCTAATGAAAATTTAGGAACAAAAAACGTTATTAACTCAATTATTGATAATTCGAAAAATTCAATAAATTCTGTTTTTGATAACGATACTGTTATTGACAAAACAAAAATTAACAATCTGCTCGACAGCACCAAAACATCAATAACACAACTTATCAATAATAATAAAACAACACATCGACTCGACACAACTTTTCAACATCAAAAGTTTACTGTTAATTTAATTATTAATCAGTCATTAAAACTTAAAAACAAGCTGCCTGATAGCGATTATTTAAAATTCAAATTTATTAATTCAAGCTATGAGAAAACAAAAAAGGATTTTGCAGAATCAGATTATTTCGGTTTATTATTGATTCCCGAAAATATTTTAAAATCGAATAAAGTTCAATATTATTCAGAAAAAGATATTACTCTCGGTATTAAATCGCACATATCAAACTCTGTTGAGAAAGAAATAGAAAGACAAAAATTTAGAGCTGAAGGTATTGACGAAAACATTTTAAAATCGATTAAGACAAATATTAATGTTCAGAGCATTAAATGGACTGAAGACGGAGAAGAAAAAGAAACCGGACCTGAGATTAAAATGATTATTGGATACATAAGCGGATTTTTAATTTACTTATTTATTTTCATGTTTGGTGCTCAGGTAATGCGAGGCGTTATTGAAGAAAAAACCAGTAGAATAATTGAAGTAATAATATCATCGGTTAAACCGTTCCAACTCATGATGGGTAAGATTATCGGCATTGCGTTTGTTGGACTAACACAATTTCTATTATGGGTGGTGTTAACAATAATGATAGTAAGTGGAGTAAAATCAGCATTTTTCCCGGGAAAAGACGCATCTCAAATTAAAGCACAAACAGAGCTTATATCGTCGTCAAGCTCAATGCAAAACATTCAGGCAATGGATGTTGCTGACGCAGAAGAAAGTTTGTCAAAAATTGAAAATATTTTTGGCTCAATAGAGAATATTAATTTTGGTGTAATACTGGGAAGTTTTCTTTTCTATTTCCTTGGCGGATATCTGCTTTATGCTGCTCTCTTTGCTGCCATTGGCTCTGCTGTTGACAGCGAAGCCGACACTCAACAATTTATGTTGCCAATAACAATTCCTTTAATTTTGGCAATAATTGTGATGATGAATGCTATTCAAACACCTGACAGTCCAATTGCTTTTTGGTTCTCAATAATACCGTTTACTTCACCTGTAGTTATGATGGTTCGTATTCCTTTTGGCGTTCCATACTGGCAATTATTTTTATCAATGGGATTGTTAATTATTACATTTATAGGTGCAACATGGTTTGCTGCAAAAATATATCGTACAGGAATATTAATGTATGGTAAAAAA
>JAGLDO010000182.1 GCA_023145555.1 Bacteroidales bacterium | reverse complement strand
GGATCTTCTGAATACAAGACAGCTAAAGTTGCAAAATTTTTACCATTATTTATTCGCTTTTTGAAATTACGCAATTGTTCTTTTACTCTTAAAATCTCAATCTCTTCAACTTTTGGGTAATTGCATATTTGTTGAATTTCAACTTCTGACTTTATATACGGCAAACTGTCTTTTGAAAGTTTTTTAAAAAAACTTCTTACTTCAGATGGAGTAACTTTTAGATCTTTGGTTATTTCTTGTCTCATTCTTTGTGTAAGGAGCTGTTCTTTAATAACTTTTGAGAACTCGTCTTTTATTTCGAGCAACGATTTACCATAAAATTCCTCAAGTTTTTTTTGTGATCCAATTTGAGCAATGAAATATTGAATTCTTCTATCCAACTCTGATTTCACTTCACTTTCAGAAACTTCAATACTATCAATAGCTGCTTGGTTAAGCAACAATTTTTGAAACAACATATCTTCAAAAACTTCACATTTAATATCACCCGATGAGTAATAGCCTTGTGACTGAAGCTGCAAACGTTGATTTTCAATGTCTGATTCTAAAATAATATTTTTCCCTACTACGCCAATAATTTGATCAACAACTTTG
The DNA here is from genome assembly GCA_023145555.1 of Bacteroidales bacterium. Lineage (GTDB taxonomy): Bacteria > Bacteroidota > Bacteroidia > Bacteroidales > B39-G9 > B39-G9. Next base: position 9,193 of record JAGLDO010000182.1, on the reverse strand, counting down.
GTTTGAGAAAAAACATTACCGGATAATGTAATCAATATTAATAACGAAATTATTTTTACTTTTATATTCATCATCTTTTAAATTTTTCTAATAATTAACAGTAAATTCTTTTTTAGTCAATGCATCTTCGTAAACACTATTCTCCAACTCATTAATAAAGTGATGTTTTCTTTTATTAATAATAATATTTTTTATATCATTTCTTACATAAACCAATGGTGTTGTATCGTTTACCAATCGATAATCTCTAATATTTATAAAATATCGATAAAGGGAATCTTTTAGTTCAATTAATTTATGTGTTCTTAGGTAATTCCCTACATTGTTAACTTTTACAGGAACATCTTTAAAAATTGAATTAGCATAATGCCAAGAATCGTCAATAATAAATTTTGATGCATTTTGGTAACAATAATCTTCAATACTGTTAATGTTAGCTTCGTTTGGTATTCTATACCATTTTCGAACATTAAAGGCATCGTAGGCAGATACAGGAACTTTAACATAAATTACTTTAACAATATTTGTTCTTAACTTAAATTCACCGGCATGTTCTTCATAATAAGAATTAATTTCTTCATCAGTAACAACGGTATCCATTTTTTGATTTATTAGTTGTTGCTCATATTTATATACTAAAAGAGTTGTTCGGTAATCATCGAGTAGTTTACTGAGGTCTTTTTGTTCGTCTGGAAGATTCAATTCGGCTTTTTTTAGTAACAACTGCTTAATCATCCAGTTATCAATATAATTCTTAATAAAACTTATACTATCTTCTTCTGTTAAATTATTTGGTATAACTTCTTTTAATTCAGATGAATACAGGTTTTTATCGTAAACACTTGCAATTGGCTTCTCACTTTCAGTATCTTTATATCTTGAACAAGAAAAAAATAATGAGCTTAATGTAATTGCTAAAAATAAATAATTCTTCATAAATTTATTATTTTATTGAATATAGAACTTCTTTGTTAACTGTGATTTTATATTTTTTTCTCAAACTCTCGATCCATTGTTTTTCCAGATATGTTTGATAATCTGCTGTTATCAAGCCTTTTGCTTCATTTAATTTTTTACACACAGGCTCAAGTTTCTTCCCGTTTAAAAGGATAAATTCCTTATCGTTTTCTTTATAATTTCCGGTGTTCCAAATATAATGGTCAATAATTTCATTTTTGCCTTTTGAAAAAATGCCGTTAACAATTTTAAGATTATCTTTACTCTTCTTATTAAATTTTTCTAATAATTTTTTATTATTTATCTGATTTTTAGAATCTAATATTTTTTGCAATTTTTTTTGTATTTTCTTATTTGCACAATAATATATATTACCTTGATATCTTTCACCCCACATATAATTATTTATATGCTCTTGATAAAATTTTTCTAACCCAACTGTATCTTTTACTGCTTTAGACCAAACCAACTCATCAGTAAGTTTAAAAAGCAAAATACCATCATGATATTCTTTCATCAAATATTTAAAATCGGGATATTTATCTTCTAGATGAGTTTTTGCATATTCAAGAACTTTCTTATTTGCAAATCTCTCAAACATATCGTTTACATAAGCCGAAATTGAAGAAGGTTTTCTTTGTATCTGAAACTTAGAAATAAACTCAGCAAAATATTGCTGATTAAAAGCAGTATCGCCAATAGAAAAAATTTCTTTATTCAACTTTGAAGCTTTATTCAAATCCCAGTGAGCATCAAAAATTGACTTGTCTACAACTTTATAGAATTCATTTAATCTTTTATTATTTAATTTATAGTTATATTCTTTCTTAATTCTGTTAATTACAACTTCTCTGCCTTTAAAGCCACGTGCATCTCTCGAAATTTTATTTTTTAGCTTTGGTTTTAACTCTTCAAAAGAAGCATTTTGTTTTTGCCCAATTAGTTTAATAATGTGCCATCCAAAATCAGTTTTAACCGGCTCTGAAATGTCACCAATATTTTTCAAACTAAATGCTGCTTTTTCAAAATCAGGAACCATTTTACCTGTTCCAAAATATGGAAGTTCTCCGTTATTTTTTGCAGAAGCTTTGTCATAAGAGTATTCCTTAACCAAGTGAACAAAATCCACTCCATTTTTTAAGCTATCGCTAATATTAAAAATTTTCTTCTTTGCGTTCATTTTAACAACTTGCTTTGCACCTTTTGGCACGGCAATCATAATGTGAGCAACTTTTACTTGTCCTAAATCAGGTTTCTTATCAATAACTTTAACAATATGATATCCGAAGCGAGTACGTGTAGGCATTGATATTTCTCCAACAGGAGTATTATATGCAGCAGATTCAAAGGGATAAACCATTTGAAATGCAGTAAAATAGCCTAAATTACCACCATTCATTTTTACCGAAGGATCTTCAGAATTTGCTATTGCGACTTTATTAAAATCATCTCCATTCAATAATTTTTTTCTTATTTGAATAGCTTTATTATATGCAACCAAAGTATCTTTTGGCAATGCGTTTTGTTGAACTTTTATTAAAATATGAGCAACTCTCACATCAAATTTAGTTCTATTATAAGCTTCGTGTAATAATTGTTCTTCAACTTTTTTATCAATAAAATATGGCTTTGCTAATTGATTGCGATAACCGTTTAATTCTTTTATAAAACTTTGAGCAGTATCTAATCCTGCTTTTTCTGCTTCATAAACTTTCAACTTAAAATTAATAAATAATTCAAGATACTCGTCTAACGATTTCTTATCAACAGTTTCTTTCGTTTTAATGTTATTATTCTTCCTGTAAATTCTTTCAAACTCAGTCTTTGTAATTTTATGATTATCAATTGTTAATAAAGTCACATCATTCTCCTGTGCAGTAACAAATTGATTGATAAATAGAATTAAAATGACAATAATTAGATTTCGTTTCATTATATATATTTTTTTCTGATTAATTTATTTGTTTAACCTTTTACACAGATGTGTGACTCAAGGTTTTAATTTAGTTTTTTAATGTCAATTATTATTTTATTTATAAGAATGGACATTAAAAAGTAACGATTGAAAATAAATTTTATTATGCAAAAACTAATTTTAAATACTACTATAATTCGGAGCTTCTCTTGTTATTGTAACATCGTGAGGATGACTTTCAATAATACCTGATGGAGAAACCTTCACAAATTTTGCTTTTTTTAATTCTTGAATATTAGCAGCACCACAATATCCCATTCCGGCTCTTAATCCTCCAATTAATTGATAAACAATTTCCGACAAATTTCCTTTATAAGGAACTCTGGCGGCTATGCCTTCCGGAACAAGTTTTTTTATATCGTCTTCATAGTCTTGGAAATACCTGTCTTTTGAACCTTTTTGCATAGCTTCAATTGAGCCCATACCACGATAAGTTTTAAATTTTCTTCCTTGATAAATAATTGTTTCTCCGGGCGATTCTTCAACACCGGCGAATAATGATCCTGCCATAACAGTATCAGCTCCGGCAGCAATTGCTTTAACAATATCACCAGAATAACGTAATCCCCCATCTGCAATAACAGATACACCTGTACCTTTTAATGCTTTTGCAACATTATAAACTGCAGTTAATTGAGGAACCCCAACACCGGCAATTACACGAGTAGTGCAAATTGAACCAGGGCCAATTCCAACTTTTACTGCATCAGCACCGGCTTCAACTAATGCAAGAGCAGCCTGAGGAGTTCCAACATTACCAACAACATATTCAACACCGGGAAATTTTGCTTTTGCTGTCTTCAAAATCTCAATAACGCCCTTTGAATGTCCGTGAGCAGTATCAATAACTATTGCATCAACATCGGCATTAATTAAGGCTTCAATGCGTTGCAAAGTATCAGAAGTTACTCCAACCGCAGCAGCCACTCTCAACCTGCCTTTATTGTCTTTACATGCATTAGGACGATCTTTTGCTTTAGTAATGTCTTTATATGTTAACAATCCTACTAATTTGTTATTCTCATCAACTACAGGTAATTTTTCAATTTTATATTCATGAAGAATATCTTCTGCTTTTTCTAAATCTGTTTCTTGCGAAGTTGTAACAAGATTTTCAGAAGTCATAATTTCTTTAACAGGACGTTGCAAATCATGCTCAAAACGCAAATCCCTGTTTGTAACAATTCCAATAAGAATATTTGCTTCATCGACAACAGGAATTCCTCCAATCTTAAATTCTTTCATTATTTTTAAAGCATCACCAATATTACCATCCTCTTTCATGGTAATTGGATTTATTATCATACCATTTTCAGCACGTTTAACAATTTTTACTTGATGCGCTTGGTTTTGGATGCTCATATTTTTATGAATAACTCCGATTCCTCCTTCTCTAGCAATTGAAATTGCCAGATTAGATTCCGTAACAGTATCCATTGCAGCAGATACTATTGGAGTTTTTAATTTAATATTTCTTGTAAATGATGTTGAAATATCAACATTTCTTGGCAAAACCTCTGAATAAGCGGGTATTAGTGACACGTCATCAAAGGTTAAACCTTCATACTGAATTTTATCTGTTACAAAAGACATATTATATTTTTTCAAATTAAATTTGTGGCAAATTACAAAAAAATAGTATACGATTAAGGGGTTTTTTTATTTTTTTTATACACTTAGTTTTATTAAATTCAACTAATATAAAGGTTAAAAAATTCTTGTTTATGAATTGTTGATTTCTTTATTTTGTTATAAATTTATATTCTATATTTACACATAAATTTTTTAATTGGATAAATATCAAAAAATATTAACTAAATATTGGGGTTATCCTAATTTTCGTCCTTTACAAGATGATATTATAAAATCGATTGGACAAGGAAAAGATACTTTAGCCTTAATGCCAACAGGAGGTGGAAAATCAATTACATTTCAAGTTCCTGCACTTGCCGAGGAAGGATTATGCATTGTTGTAACTCCTTTAATTGCTTTAATGAAAGACCAAGTTGAAAATTTGAAAGAAAGAGATATTAAAGCAGTAGCTATTTTTTCGGGGATGACTAAAAATGAAATTGATATTGCTCTTGAAAACTGTATTTATGGCGACACCAAATTTTTATACTTATCACCTGAGCGATTAGGTACTGAGTTATTTAAAACCCGACTTCAAAACATGAAGGTCAATTTATTGGCTATTGACGAAGCTCACTGCATTTCCCAATGGGGATATGATTTTCGTCCTTCATACTTAAAAATTTCAGAAATAAGAACTCTGATTCCCGAAACACCTGTTTTAGCAGTAACTGCCACAGCCACTCCCGAAGTTGTTGAAGATATTCAAGAAAAGCTATGCTTTAAAGAAAAGAACGTCTTACAAAAAAGCTTTGAGAGAAAAAACTTAATATATATTGTAAGGAAAGTTGAAGATAAACAAAAATATCTTTTAAAAATTCTTAACAGTATTAATGGAACAGGTATTGTTTATGTAAGAAGCAGGAAAAAGACAAGGGACATATCTTTATTTTTAAAAAAGAATAAGATTTCAGCAGACTACTATCATGCAGGCTTAAGTAACGAAACCCGAGAACGAAAACAACACGAATGGAAATCGGGCAGAAACAGGGTTATTGTTTCAACAAATGCTTTTGGTATGGGAATTGATAAATCTGATGTCAGAATTGTTGTTCATCTTGATTTACCCGACTCTATTGAAGCTTATTTTCAGGAAGCAGGACGAGCAGGACGAGATGGTAAAAAGGCTTATTCGGTAATTCTTTATCATAATCTAGACAAAATAAAACTTAATCAAAGAATTGACAGGTCGTTTCCTGACATTAAAAAAATTACTCAAGTTTATAATGCCTTGGGGAACTATTTCCAGATAGCTATTGGTTCAGGAAAAGATTTGGTTCTCGATTTTAATCTAATCGATTTTTCTTCTACTTATAAATTCAATATTTTAATTGCATATAACAGTTTAAAAATACTTGAAAGAGAAGGCTATATTCAACTTACTGAAGAATTAGATAATCCGTCAAAAATTCATTTTTTATATAACAAAAATGATTTATATAAATTCCAGGTTGCAAATGCAAGTTATGACAGTTTTATAAAACTTTTGCTTCGTTCTTATACTGGTGTTTTTAATAATTATGCAGCAATTAACGAAAAAGTTTTGGCAAAAAAATCGAATACAGATATTGATACAATCAGAAAATATTTACAGGGGCTTAACAATAATAAAGTTATAAGATATATTCCTCGAAAAAAGACACCTTTAATTATATACACCGAACAACGTTTAGAAGAAAAAGCTTTATTTATCTCGAAAAAAAACTATTCTGATAGAAAAAAAAGATTTACTCAAAGAATAGAATCTATACTAAACTATGCAGATAGTGACAACAAATGTCGAAGTCAATTACTATTAAATTATTTTGGCGAAAAAAACGCTTACCGTTGTGGGAAATGTGATGTTTGCCAAAAACGTAACGAGCTTAATTTAAGTAAATATGAATTTGATTTAATTTTAGAAGATATAAAAAGAATTTTAAAAGATCAAAATGCTACGGTCTCCTTTTTAGTTGACAATATTTCAATTAAAAAAGAAGACAAAACTCTCAAAGTTGTTCAATGGCTCCTCGATAACGACAAGATAAAATATACTAACGATAACAAATTAACTTGGGATTAGAGAAAAGTCTATAGTTGAAAGTTCATAAAGTTGAAAGTTCATAAAGTTGAAAGTTGATGATTGTTAATGCCTAAATAAGGTTTGTGATTTTTATTTCCTTATTAACTAATTGTTATTACTTTTGCAAAAAAACATTACAAATCTTATGGAAGAGAAAATTGAGGATATTGTTTATTCAAAAAATGTACTTGAATTTACAACGGTGGCTAATGAATATTGCTCTTTTATTGAAAAAAGCTATGAAGTAAGTCAAGAAATTTTTTTTGCTAAAATTCAAAAATTATTACCATTATTATATTTAAAAGCATCGTTATTACCTGAACTAAAGGAAATAAACACCGAGGGAAGCGAAAAAGTTGTTAGTCTCGAAGAATGGGAATTAATAAACAACAACACAAAGTTAATACTAAACGAGTTTGATTCTTTTAAAGAAGTTTACGATCCATTAATGGGAGAAGAAGAAAACTCAACTTTAGTAAGCATTTCAGAAAATATTGCCGACATTTACCAAGACTTAAAAGACTTTGTTAGTTTATATAACATTGGCTCAATAGAAATGATGAACGATGCAATTTATGAATGCAAACTCAATTTTAAAAAATATTGGGGTCAGCGTTTAGTAAATATTTTAAGACCTATTCATCATATTGTTTATGGCGATAAAAAACTAAATGCAGAAGTAACTAAAGACAACACTGAAGACGAAAACACTTGGAATATATCACAACAATTTGAGAATTTAGACAACGATGAATAACTCTTACCAAAGCACTATAACAAAAGAAGAAATTAATGTATTGCCTTTAACAAAATTTAATGGAGAAATAATTGTAATTGACAACCACGTAAAATTAGAAGCAATACTTCCTGATTTAAAAAAAGAAAGAATATTAGGTTTTGATACAGAAACACGACCTGCTTTTAAAAAAGGAAGAACAAACAAAGTTGCTCTCCTTCAATTATCTTCAAATAAAAAAGCTTATTTGTTTAGATTAAATAAAATTGGATTGCCGGATTCTCTTAAAAAAATTTTATCTGATGAAAAAACTTTTAAAATAGGCATTGCAATAAGAGATGACATAAAAATTCTACAAAAATTAAATGAGTTTGAGGCAAACTCATTTATCGGTTTACAAAAATTCGTAAAGCAATTTAATATTGAGAATAATGGCATGAAAAAATTAGCCGCTATTGTTTTAAAGTGTCGTATTTCAAAAGCACAGCAATTGTCGAATTGGGAAAACGAAACATTAACGCAACCACAACTTAATTATGCTGCAACTGATGCATGGATTTGCTATAAAATTTATGAAGAATTAAAAACAAAATCAGCTTAAACAAAACCATCACAATGAATAATTATTCAAAAGTAATATTAAAATCAGGTAAAGAACAATCAATTAATAGATATCATCCTTGGATTTTTTCAGGAGCAATAAAAATAATTAATGGCAATGTAAAAGAAGGCGATATTGTTGAAGTTGTATCAAATCATAATGAATTTTTAGCCTTAGGACATTATCAGATTGGAACAATAACTGTGAGAATATTCTCTTTTGAAAAAGAAGAAATAAACGCTGAATTTTGGGAAAATAAAATACGCAACGCTTATAATTTAAGGAAAAAAATTGGTCTTGTTGATAATGATGATACAAATGTTTTCAGATTAGTTCATGGAGAAGGCGATGGTATGCCGGGGGCAATAATTGACTTTTATAACGGAACTGCTGTTACACAATTTCATTCAATTGGGATGTATTTTGAACGTCAAACTTTTGCAAAAGCTTTAAAAAACATATTTGGCGATAAACTTAATGCTGTTTATGATAAAAGTGAAACAACAATTCCATTTAAATCGGAAATAAATCCAACTAACGAATATCTATTAGGAGAAAGCAGCACAAATATTGTAAGCGAATATGGCAATAAATTTAAAGTTGATTGGGAAGAAGGTCAGAAAACAGGTTTCTTTATTGATCAAAGAGAAAACCGAAAACTGCTTGAATACTATTCAAAAGACAAGAGTGTATTAAATGTATTTGGATATACAGGAGGTTTCTCAGTATATGCAATGCAAGGCGATGCAAAATTGGTTCACTCTGTTGACAGTTCAAATAAAGCTATTGAGCTTACCGACGAAAACATTGCTTTAAATTTTACCAATACTTCAAGACATAAATCTTTTGCTGTTGATGCTTTTAGTTATTTAAAAGATATAAAAGATAAATACGACCTTATTATTCTTGATCCACCTGCATTTGCAAAACATAATAAAGCATTAAACAATGCTTTGAAAGGTTATAAAAAAATTAACACTCGTGCGTTTGAACAAATTCGTCCCGGTGGAATATTATTCACTTTCTCTTGTTCTCAAGCTGTTAGTAAGAAAAATTTTAGAGAAGCAGTTTTTTCAGCAGCCGCCATATCAGGAAGAAAAATTAAAATATTACATCAGCTAACACAACCTGCCGATCATCCGGTTAATATATATCATCCTGAAGGAGAATATCTTAAAGGATTAGTGCTTTATGTTGAATGATTTGTGTCTTAAATGGAATTACTGTCAT
>JAGLDO010000181.1 GCA_023145555.1 Bacteroidales bacterium | reverse complement strand
AGCTTCGGCGCCTAATAATAATAGATTTTGCATTTTTTATATAATAATAAGTTGATTAATAATAAGTTTTGTAATTTTTAAGAATTCTTGACAAGGTATTACAAACCTCCAAACCGTTTTAAATATCCTACATTAACGGCAACTACATAATAATATACAGCTTTTTGTAACATAATAAATAATTAAAATTTCTTGTCGAAAAGTAGTAAAAAATTTACTATATAAATAAAAAAATTATATGTTATATATTAGCTAAAAATTGTAACAAATAATTTTCTGGCTCCTCCATGATTTCTGAATTCACATAAATAAATGCCTTGCCATATTCCCAAGTTTAATTTATAATTTGATATTGGGATAGTAACAGATGCTCCAAAAATTGATGATTTTATATGTGCCGGCATGTCGTCAGCACCTTCAAATATATGAGTATAAAAACTTTCATTCTCGGGGACTAATTTATTAATAAAAGATTCTAAATCATTTCTTACAGAAGGATCTGCATTTTCATTAATTGTTAATCCTGCAGAAGTATGTTTTATTAGAATGTTAATAAGTCCTTTTTCGGGCAATCCATTAATGTGGCTTTTAATAATAGGTGTAATTAAATGAAAGCCTTTTGGATATTCAGGTAATTCTATCTCAATTTGCTTTATCATAATTAAAATTTAATACAAAATTAAAATTTTCTGCTGCAAAAACAATTTATATCACTAAAATAAGTTTATTTAAAATAATAGATTATTTTTGTAACCCATTAATAAATATATGAGATTACGGCACCACATTATAACTTTAATTTTATTTGTATTTTTTAACAATTTTCTTTTTTGTCAAGATGAAATAAGGATTTTTGGAAAAATTACAGATACAAATCAGAATCCCATTGAATTAGTTAATGTTTCAATAAAAGATTACCCTTATGGAACAGTTACTGACATAAATGGAGATTATGAATTTTATATACCTAATATAAAACAATTTCTTGTTATTTTCTCGTGTATTGGTTACGAGACAAAAGAGCTTGTTTTTGACCGCAATAATCCAAATTTAATTCTTTTTTCATATTTAGAATTAAATGGCAAACTTATACAATCTTTAAAAAAAATTGACCAGGTAGATATTACCGACCAACAGTATAGAAAAACAAATTTAGTAAGAATAAATCCCAAAATAATTAATGTTATTCCTGATGTATCCGGAAATATTGAGGCCGTTATTAAATCTCTTCCGGGAGTTTCGTCAAACAATGAATTAAGTTCACAATATTCGGTTAGAGGTGGTAATTTTGATGAAAACCTGGTTTATGTAAATGATATTGAAGTATATCGTCCACTCTTAATACGTTCAGGACAACAAGAAGGATTAAGTTTTGTAAATTCTGATTTAGTGTCGTCAATACTATTCTCTGCCGGTGGATTTGATGCCATATATGGCGACAAAATGTCTTCTGTGCTTGATATAAAATACAAAAGACCTACTAAATTCGGCGGTTCGGTTTCAACAAGTTTACTAGGAGCTTCTGCACATGTTGAAGGAACTTCAAAAAATTTAAGATTTACACATATAACAGGAATACGTTACAAAACATCGCGTTACTTATTAAACAGTCTTGATACAAAAGGAGAATATTCTCCTGATTTTTTTGATTTTCAAACTTACCTTACATATGACGTTACTGATAATTTTGAGCTTAGTTTTCTTGGCAACTTTTCACAAAATAAGTATAAATTCATTCCTACTATTAAAAAAACAATATTTGGAACTGTAAACGAAGTATTACAATTGAATATGTATTTTGACGGTCAGGAAGTTGACAATTTTATTAATTTCACAGGAGCAGTTTCAGGTACTTATAAACCCAATAAAAATTTAAAACTTAAGTTTATTTCATCCTTATATAATTCATCTGAAAATGAAACTTACGACATTCAAAGTCAATACTTAATTAATGAACTCGACAGAGATATTGGTTCCAGCACAATGGGTGACAGTATTGCAAATATTGGAATTGGAACTTTTTTAAATCATGCCCGCAACTATCTGGATGCTAAAGTTTATAACATTTACCATAAAGGAGAATATGCAACAGAGAATAACAAATTAAGCTGGGGAATGAAATATCAACATGAAATAATTGATGATAATATTAATGAATGGGAAATGCATGATTCTGCCGGATATTCATTACCTTATAATGACTCAACTGTCAATTTATTTTATGTTTTAAATTCGAAAAATAATATTGAATCAAACAGAATAATTTCTTACATTCAGAATTCTCACCAGTTTAATATTAAAAATACTGAATTTAATTTCATTGCAGGACTTCGTTTCAACTATTGGGATTTTAATAAAGAATTTCTCGTTAGTCCGCGAACTTCATTATCGGTAAAACCAAATTGGAAAAATGATGTAATGTTTAGATTTGCTTTAGGCTATTACAATCAACCACCTTTTTACAAAGAGTTACGTGATTTACAGGGTAATATTAATAAAGATATAAAAGCTCAAAAATCGTTTCATATTGTTTTAGGCAGTGATTATAATTTTACAGCTTGGAACAGACCTTTTAAATATACCACAGAGGTTTATTATAAATTTTTATCAAATTTAATCCCATATAATGTTGACAATGTAAGGATTCGATATCTTGGAAAAAATAATGCAAAAGGTTATGCAATGGGAATTGACATGAAAGTTAATGGTGAATTTGTAAAAGGTGTTGACTCGTGGCTAAGCATATCATTAATGCAGACAGAAGAAGACCTTAATGACGACTTCTATTTTGTTACCGATAGTTTAGGTAACTCAACAAGAGTTGAACCCGGATATATTCCTCGTCCATCAGACCAACTAATAAATATTGGTTTGTTTTTTCAAGATTATTTGCCGGGAAATCCTTCATATAAAATGCATTTGAATATATTGTATGGTTCAAGGCTGCCTTTCGGACCGCCTAATTCAGAACGTTATTTAGCAACAAATCGCATGCCCAAACCCTACAGACGTGTTGATATAGGCTTTTCAAAAGTTTTGATTAAAGAAGGTCAGAGAGTTCGAAATAAAAACCCTTTCCATTTTTTCAAAAGCTTGTGGGTTAGTGCAGAGATATTCAATCTATTACAAATAAATAACACCATTTCGTTAATTTGGGTATCAGACATTAGAAATCATCAATATGGAATACCTAATAATTTAACTTCACGAAGAATTAATATTAAATTGAATGGAACGTTTTAAATTTGCAAATTCGTAATAATTTATTTTTTTTAATGACACGAGTTATTTTTTTTAGACACAAATTTCACGAATTATCACAAAAAATAATTGTTAAATTGTTAATCTTAAACTCTAAACTTTTAACTTTACCAACTTTATAAACTTTTTTACTAACAAATGCATTTTTTATATCCTAAATTTCTATTTGCTTTAATTGCAATTGTTATTCCAATAATAATTCACTTATTTAATTTTAAGAGATATAAAACAATATATTTCAGCAATGTTAAATTTTTAAGAAATGTTAAACAAGAGACTCAATCAAAATCTCAGCTAAAACACATACTGGTTTTAATAAGTCGAATATTAATATTAACTTTTTTAGTAATTGCATTCGCACAGCCCTATATACCTGTAAACAATAATATTATAAGTAATAAAAAGCAAGCCGTAAGCATTTATGTAGATAATTCATTTAGCATGAATGCTGAAAACAGAAATGGAAATTTATTTGATATTTCAAAAAACAAAGCTCGGCAAATTGCTGACGCTTTTAAACCAAACACTGAATTTTTATTATTAACAAACGACTTCGATTCAAAACACCAGCACTTTGTTAATAAAGAACAACTTATTGAATTTTTATCAGATGTAAAAATCAGTTCAAACACAAAAGAATTAAGTCAGATTATATCAAGACAAAATGATTTTTTAAGTTCTTCAGATGAAAAAAAGACTGTTTTTATTATTTCCGATTTTCAGAAAAAAACAGCAAACTTTAATCAAATAAAAATTGATACAAGTGTAAATGTATTTTTAGTACCTCAAAAAGCAGAAACTGTAAACAATTTATTTATTGATTCCTGTTGGTTTGAAACACCTAGTCACAAACTTAATAAGGCTGAAAAAATCTTTGTTAAAATAAAAAACAATTCAAATGAGTCGTACCAAAACATACCTGTTAAACTTCTCATTAACGATACAATAAAAGCATTGTCTAGTTTTAATATTGAAAAAAATTCTATAAAAATTATTTCCCTATCATACTCAAACACTCATCAGGGTATTTATAAAGGCAAAGTTGAAATTACTGATTATCCAATTACTTACGACAATACGTTATATTTTAGTTATTTAATTCAGAATAAGGTAAAAATACTGGCAATAAATCAAGATTCTGAAAATAAATTTATTAATGCTCTATTTAAAAATGATAATACTGTTGAACTCACAAACTCACAAGTTGGTAAATTAAATTTTGCTAAAATGTCAAATTATCAGTTGATTATAATAAACTCTGTGAAAAATATTTCATCAGGATTATCACAAACTCTAATAAATTTTGCTAAAAATGGTGGCACCCTTCTCTTTTTGCCGGATTTTGATGGAAATATTAAAACATATAATCATTTTCTGTTGTCTGTTAAATCAAATAGAATAGAAAAAATAGACAGCCAAAAAGTTAAAATAAACCATATTAATTACAAAAACGAATTATATAAAAATGCGTTTGAAAAAATTGATAATAATGTTGATTTACCTATTATTTATAAACATTTTCTTTTTACAAAGAATACATATTCTAACAATGAAAATATTTTAACCGCCAACAAACAAGCAATATTATCAACTTTACCAATTAATAAAGGAAAGATATACATTTTTTCTCTTCCTTTAAGTGAGAAATACAGTAATTTAGTTAAAAATTCACTATTTATTCCTACTTTTTATAATATAGCATTATATAGCCAATCATTTTATGATGTTTATTATACAATAGGTAAAGACAAAATAATTGAACTAAATAAAAAATATGCAGACAACAACAATGTATTTCGTATTATAAACAAAGAACTTAAATTTGATTTTATTCCTCAAAATAAAATTATTGATTCCAAAATCATTCTTATTATTAATAATAGCATTAAAAAAGCTGGTAATTATATTATTAAAAAATTAGAAGAAACAATAAGCAGCATATCTTTTAATTATAACCGCAACGAATCGGAGTTAGAATATTATTCAAAAAAAGAATTAATTAGCTTACTTAACAAACACAATTTAAGGAATTTCTCAATTTTAAAATCTCAAGATAAATTTTTCACTCATAATCTTATTCAAATAAATAACGGCAAACAATTATGGAAAATATTTATCATCTTAACCCTCCTTTTTTTAGGAATTGAAATTGCTCTTTTGCGCCTGTTAAAATAAAAATTTTATTATTCTTATTTTATTTCTATATTTGTATATAACTAAAATATATATGATATGGAAGAAATTATTTTTTCAATTCTAGCACTCGGGATAGGCACTATTATAACAATTTCTGTTTTAATCATTGCATTTAAAATTATCACCATGTGGTTTTTATTTGAAAAAGGTGGTGAAGCCGGATGGATTAGTTTTATACCTATTTATAACACTATTACAATTATTCGCATAGCAGGAAAACCATGGTGGTGGATTTTCTTTCTTTTAATTCCTATAGTTCAAATTATTTTTCTTGTTCTTATTTATGATGGACTTTCAAACTCATTTGGTAAAACAAGTGGCTTTACTGTTGGTCTGTTTTTTTTAACAATAATTTTTATGGCAATTATTGCTTTTGACAAATCAAAATTTGAAGGAACCAAAGTTTTTTAACAATCATACAACTATTTATTAACCAAATTAAAAGCTGATTATAATTATATAATCAGTTTTTTTATTTTACCTAAAATCGGATCACTTTAAAATTCTGGTGGA
>JAGLDO010000180.1 GCA_023145555.1 Bacteroidales bacterium | reverse complement strand
TCTAAATTCTAAAATCTAAATAGTTCTTTTTATAGACATAATAGCTAAAATATCTGCAACAATTTCTGCTCTGTCTGATAAATTTTCAATATGAAATATAAAATAACGCAAATGCATTTTATCACTTAATTCTAGACCTGCTATTTCTTTAAAAATCTTTCTTTTAATCTCATTTGCAAGTTTATCTGCTTTCTTTTCATAAAAATAAACTCGATGTATCTTATCTTTAACAGAACGAACATCTGTAAAAAAAGATCTTGAAGCAGAAATAATTGCTTCTATCGACAATGCAGAAACATCAGCTAATTTGTTAATATCTGAATGAATTTGTTTGGGAATTTTCGGTGTTTCAACATCAAATTGGTTAAGGTTCTCTTTTGCTGTATCTATAATATCATCAGTCTTTTCTAACAATCTTAATACATCACTTCTATACTCAGGCAATAATGAATGGAGATAAAGTTCATTCTCAATTTTTCGCCTTAAAGTATCTGCTTTACCTTCTAATATACGAATAGCTTCTATGTTTTCAGAAAAAGATTTCTCATCATTACTTAAATAATTACTTACTCCCTCTTTAAATATTAACGAGCCCTCGTCAACACAATTAAAAAATTCATCTATCTTTCCTGAAATATAATCAGATGTTTTAAATAATAACGACATTTTACAATAATTTGTTTATACAAATTTATTCATTTTATCAAGGAAATAAAAAAATAATAAAAATCTTTTAAAACACAAATAATTAAGTAATTTTACAACTCAAAAATATATATTTGCATTTTTTACAAAATGAATATTAAGTTTTGATAATGAATTATTTCAACTAAACTAAAAACTTCAATAAATGAAAATATCAGTAGTAGGAACTGGTTATGTTGGTCTTGTAAGTGGAACTTGTTTTGCCGAAACGGGAGTTAGTGTTACATGTATAGACATAGACGAAAAAAAGATTAAAGATCTTAATAAAGGGATAATTCCAATTTATGAGCCTGGTTTAGAAAAAATGGTTAAAACAAATGTTGAAAAAAATCGTCTTTTCTTTTCAACCTCATTAAAAGAAAGCCTTCATGAATCTGAAGCCATTTTTATTGCAGTTGGAACTCCTCCTGACGATGACGGCAGCGCTGATTTGAAGTATGTTCTTTCTGTTGCACGTGAAATTGGTCAACATTTAGATCATTATATTGTTGTTGTTACTAAAAGTACGGTTCCTATTGGTACTGCAAAAAAAGTTAAAGCTGCTGTTCAGGATGAATTAAACAAACGTAATGTTGATATTGATTTTGATGTAGCTTCAAACCCTGAATTTTTAAAAGAAGGTGATGCTATTGACGATTTCTTAAAGCCTGATAGAATTGTTATTGGAATAGAATCTGAGCAAGCTGAAAAAACAATGAAACGTCTATATAAACCGTTCCTTTTAAATAACCATCCAATTGTTTTTATGGATATTCCTTCTGCTGAATTAACAAAATATACAGCAAACTCAATGTTGGCTACCAAAATTAGTTTCATGAATGATATTGCAAACTTATGCGAGATTGTTGGTGCTGATGTAAACATGGTGCGTAGAGGTATTGGCTCTGATACAAGAATTGGAAACAAATTTATTTATCCGGGTGCAGGTTATGGTGGCTCATGTTTTCCAAAAGATGTAAAAGC
The DNA here is from genome assembly GCA_023145555.1 of Bacteroidales bacterium. GTDB lineage: Bacteria > Bacteroidota > Bacteroidia > Bacteroidales > B39-G9 > B39-G9. The sequence goes on along the minus strand of JAGLDO010000180.1, from coordinate 3,278 downwards.
TCTTATTAAAACTGCGGACGAAAATAATTACTCACTCGAAATTCTTAAATCTGTAGAATTTGTTAATGACAAACAAAAATCAGTTGTTTTCAATAAATTAAACTCCCACTTTAACAGTGATTTAAAAGGTAAAACAATCGCAATGTGGGGTCTTTCATTTAAACCAAATACTGATGATATGAGAGAAGCTCCTGCGCTGGTTATTATCGACAAACTTACAAAAGCAGGTGCTAAAGTAGTTGCCTACGATCCAATTGCAATGGACGAGGGAAAAAGACGATTAGGAGATAAAATATCTTATGCCAAAGATCAATATGATGCAGTTAATGATGCTGATGCTCTTATTGTTATTACAGAATGGTCGGAATTTAGAACACCTAACTATAAAATTTTAACTAAATTAATGAATAATAAACTAATTTTTGATGGCAGAAATATTTATGAGCCTTCTGAAATGAAAGAATTTGGTTTTACTTATTATAGCATAGGTAGAAAAACAGTGAAATAATATAATATGAAAAAAATTTTAGTTACAGGTGGAGCCGGCTTTGTCGGTTCTCACCTTTGTGAGCGTTTACTAAAAGAAAAAAACGATGTCATTTGTTTAGATAATTTCTTTACAGGAGATAAAAAAAACATCATTCATCTACTCAACAATCCATATTTTGAATTAGTGCGGCATGATGTAACAATGCCTTTTTTTGCTGAAGTTGACGAGATTTACAACCTTGCCTGCCCTGCTTCTCCTATTCATTATCAATATAATGGAATCAAAACCGTTAAAACTTCCGTGATGGGTGCAATAAATATGTTAGGATTAGCAAAACGTATTAAAGCAAAAATATTGCAAGCATCAACAAGTGAAGTATATGGTGACCCAAAAATTCATCCTCAAACAGAAGATTACTGGGGACATGTAAATCCCATAGGCGTTCGTTCGTGCTACGACGAAGGCAAACGCTGTGCCGAGACTCTTTTCATGAATTATCACAACCAAAATAATGTTGATATAAAAATTATAAGAATTTTTAACACTTATGGTCCAAATATGCATCCAAACGATGGAAGAGTTGTTTCTAACTTCATTATTCAAGCTCTAAAAAATAAAGATATTACAATTTATGGAGATGGCACACAAACCCGCAGTTTCCAATATGTTGACGATTTAGTTGAAGGTATGACAAGAATGATGAATACTAATAATTTTATAGGACCTGTTAACATTGGTAATCCTAATGAATTTACAATTCTTGAGTTGGCAAAAATCATTATTGAACTTACCGGCTCTAAATCAAAAACTATATTTTTGCCGGCTACTGCTGATGACCCAACACAACGTAAACCAGACATTTCTTTGGCAAAAAAAGAACTAAATAATTGGGAACCAAAAATTCAACTTAGAGAAGGATTAACTAAAACTATTGAATATTTTGATAATCTTATTAAAGAAGGAAGTTGTTAATTGTAAATTGTTAATTAGGAATTAGGAATTTAAATAGTAATTTGTTTAATTCATTTAAACAATTAAATAACAAAAACATGAAAGGTATTATTTTAGCAGGTGGAGCAGGAACAAGATTATATCCTATCACAAAAAGTATTTCTAAACAGATTATTCCGGTTTATGACAAACCAATGATTTATTACCCTCTTTCGGTTCTTATGCTTTCAGGAATACGTGAAATTTTAATTATATCTACACCTAAAGATATTCATCTATATCAAGACTTACTTGGCGATGGTTCACAAATAGGATTAAAAATTGAATACGCTATTCAGCCTTCACCCGATGGTTTAGCTCAGGCATTTATTATTGGTGAAAAATTTATTGGAAACGATGATGTTTGTTTAATTCTCGGCGATAATATATTCTTTGGTTACGGATTTTCAAAAATTCTTACACAATCGGCAAAATTAGACGATGGAGCAACAGTCTTTGGTTATTACGTGAGACACCCGCAACGTTATGGTGTTGTTGAATTTGACAATAACAATAAAGCAATTAGTTTAGAAGAAAAACCTGCTGAGCCAAAATCAAACTATGCTGTTACAGGTTTATATTTTTATAGTAATGATGTTGTAAAAAAAGCAAAAGTATTAAAACCGTCTGCTCGAGGAGAACTTGAAATTACTGACTTAAACAGACTTTATCTTAACGAAGACAGACTAAATGTACAAATTCTTGGTCGCGGAATGGCTTGGTTAGATACGGGAACCCACGAGAGTTTGCTAAACGCATCAAATTATATTGCAACAATTGAACAGCGTCAAGGATTGAAAGTTGCCTGTCTTGAAGAAATTGCTTTCAAAAAAGGATATATTGACAAAAATCAATTATTAAAACTTGCAGAGCCACTTAAAAAAAATCAGTATGGTCAATATCTTTTTGACATTGCAAACGAAAATATTTTTAACATCGATTATTAATTTAAAAATTTTAATATTAAAGCTAGAATATAAATTATTGTTCTGATGATATTTTTAATAAAATTAATTTGGATTTTACAATTGGCAGAAAGCTTTTTATGATTATTTTTTCTAAATTCAAGTTTCAAATTTCCTTTTCTAAACGATAGTAATTATAAAATTAAAGGCTGAAATTGTTGTTAACTAATTAAAAAAATAGCTAAATTTTAAATATTATGAACATTATTAAAACAAACATTCCTGATTTATTAATTATAGAACCTGATGTTTTTAAAGATGAAAGAGGCTATTTTTTCGAATCATATAACAAAAAAAAATACACTGATGCAGGAATAAATATAGATTTTGTTCAAGATAATCAATCACAGTCTTCGTTTGGTGTTATTCGTGGTTTACACTATCAGTTGGCACCTTATTCTCAAACTAAATTAGTAAGTGTTATTGAAGGTGAAGTATTTGATGTTGCGGTTGACATTAGAAAGAACTCCCCTACTTTCGGCAAATGGTTTGGTTTAATACTTTCAGAAGAAAACAAAAAACAATTTTTTATTCCAAAAGGTTTTGCTCATGGGTTTTCTGTTTTGAGCGATATTGCAATTTTTACATACAAATGTGATAATTTTTATAATAAAGAAGCTGAGAGAAGCATTATGTTTAACGATTCAGAAATCAATATTGATTGGAAAATAAATAGTGACAATGCAATAATTTCATTAAAAGATAAAATTAATCCTACTTTTGATAAAGCCGAAATGAATTTTATTTATGGCAAAATGTAAATAATTAGATTAGTTTAAAAGTTATAAAGTTGGAAATTCATAAAGTTGATCTGCTCTTTCGGATTTGTAATC
>JAGLDO010000018.1 GCA_023145555.1 Bacteroidales bacterium | reverse complement strand
TACGTCAATTTGTTATAAATCCGCTAAGCGACTATAAATTGATAACTTTAATTTTCGTACTAGTTTCAATTATTGATTTTCCATTAATTTGTAAACAGTAATAAGAAAGATGCAAAAATTTTTATTATTTTTGCAAATCTTATAAGAATGAAAATTTAAAAGCATGTTTGAAAGTTTATCAGAAAGATTAGAACGGTCGTTTAAACTATTAAAAGGTCAGGGACGAATTACCGAAATAAATATTGCCGAAACATTAAAAGATGTACGTCGTGCATTACTCGATGCCGATGTTAACTATAAGATTGCTAAATCGTTTACTGATAATGTTAAACAAAAAGCACTTGGTGAAAATGTGCTAAATGCAGTACAGCCCGGGCAAATGATGACAAAAATAGTTCACGACGAGCTAATCTCATTAATGGGCGAACAAAAGCAAGATATTAATTTAAAAGGTAATCCTTGTGTAATATTAATTTCAGGTTTACAAGGTTCGGGTAAAACAACCTTTTCTGCCAAATTAGCTAAGTTATTAAAAGATAAAAAAGGAAAAAATCCCATACTAGTTGCATGTGACATCTACCGTCCGGCTGCTATTGAGCAGTTAAGGGTTTTAGGTGAACAAATTTCTGTACCTGTTTACACAGAAGAAGGAAATAAAAATCCTGTTCATATTGCGAAATCAGCAGTTAAACATGCAAAACACAAAGGTTATGATTTAGTTATTGTCGATACTGCCGGTCGTCTTGCTGTTGACGAGGAGATGATGAAAGAAATATCATCAATAAAAAAAGCTGTTCAGCCCGAAGAAACATTATTTGTTGTTGACTCAATGACTGGTCAGGATGCTGTGAATACTGCAAAAGAATTTAACGACAGACTGAATTTTGACGGAGTTATTCTAACTAAATTAGATGGTGATACTCGTGGTGGTGCGGCTTTATCAATTCGCACAGTTGTAAATAAGCCAATTAAATTTGTTAGCACCGGTGAAAAATTAGATGCTTTAGATGTTTTCCATCCCGATAGAATGGCTGACCGAATATTGGGTATGGGTGATATTGTTTCGTTGGTTGAAAAAGCTCAGGAGCAATTTGACGTAGAAGAAGCAAGAAAATTACAAAAGAAGATTGCAAAAAATCAATTTAGCTTTAACGACTTTCTATCTCAGATTAAGCAGATTAAGAAAATGGGAAATATGAAAGACTTGGCTGGTATGATTCCCGGCGTTGGAAAAGCATTAAAAAATGTTGATATTGATGATGATGCTTTTAAAGGTATTGAAGCAATTATTTACTCAATGACACCCGAAGAACGCGAAAATCCTGTTGTATTAAACGGTAGTCGCAGAAAAAGAATTGCTGCAGGAAGTGGTTCAGACATTCAGGAAGTTAACCGACTTATTAAGCAATTTAACGATACTCGCAAAATGATGAAGATGATGAGCGGTGGTAAAAATATTTCACGCATAATGAGTGGTATGAATTTGAATAATAGATAGAATTATGTGTCAGAACCATAAGTATAATATGTTTGAGACCGATATAAAATGCTATAGTTTTCTATAAGCAAATTGTTAATACGTTGAATATTAACTAATTACATAATAGCTAGTAAAAATTGTAACGTATTAATTATCAATTAATTCCTTTATAAATTTTTTAAACTAAACTCATGTTTGTAAAGAAAAAAATACTCGCAAAACAAATTAGCACCATAGGTGCGAACTGTTTATAGATGAAGAATATACGATTTAATATTTAGCTCCATAGGAGCGACCTGAAATATTTAATAATAATAATGGCGAACACATATACACAAATTTATATTCAAATTATTTTTGCTGTTAAAGGAAGATTACGTTTAATACCACAAAATAATAAAGAAGAATTGCAAAAATATATAACAGGAATAATTACTAATAGAAAACAAAAGTTATTAGCAATTAATTGTATGCCTGATCATACACATGTTTTTGTTGGTGTTAAACCAAATATTTGCATATCAGATTTAGTTAGAGATATAAAATCGGGTTCATCAAAATTTATTAATGAAAAACAATGGATTAGAAGTAAATTTGAATGGCAGGAAGGATTTGGCGCTTTTTCATATGCTCATTCACAATTGACTTCTGTAATAAATTATATAAACAATCAGGAACAGCATCACAGAAAAAAAACGTTCAGAGAAGAATATTTTGAATTTCTTGAAAAATTCAAAATTGATTATAATGATAAATATCTATTTGAATTTGTTGATTAACAGAACGCTCCTAAGGAGCTATGTGTGGTGTTTAATATAAATTTCTATAAACAGTATATCCCTACGGGATTAAATATTTATTTAATATAATTCGTATCTAAAAATGGAACTTATTGACGGAAAAAAAATATCAAAGCAAATTAAATTAGAAATTGCTGAAGAAGTTAACAAAATTAAACAACAAGGTGGTGATATTCCAAACCTTGCTGCTATTATTGTTGGTCATGATGGTGCAAGCGAAACTTATGTTGCAAGCAAAATAAA
>JAGLDO010000179.1 GCA_023145555.1 Bacteroidales bacterium | reverse complement strand
AAATTAAAAGCTTTAAACTTTGTGATTAACAGCAAAGAACATCTTGATTCTGTTTTAACCACAGGAGAAAGAGTCGACGGTTCAAGCTTATTCTCATATATTGAAGCAGGATCAAGCGATTTGTATGTTATACCTCGTTACAAAACAGCTTTTATAAATCCTTTTTCATCAAGCCCAACTTTAGATTTCTTATGTTCTTTTTATACAAACGAAGGAACTCCTTTAGAAAGTTCACCTGAAAATATTCTTAAAAAAGCACATAATGAATTTAAGAAAAAAACCGGATACACTTTCAAGGCAATGGGTGAATTAGAATATTATATTATCAGTCCAAAACCTGAAAAAAATTTATATCCTTCTCATGACCAACACGGTTATCACGAAGCAGCCCCTTACACTAAATGGGAAGAATTTAGACTCGAAGCAATGGAACTTATTGCTCAGGCGGGAGGAAAAATTAAATATGGACATTCTGAAGTAGGTAACTTTAATACAGAAACAGAATATTTCGAACAGCAAGAGATTGAATTTATTCCTGTTGAAGCCGAAAATGCTGTTGACCAATTAATTGTTGCAAAGTGGATAATTAGAATGTTGGCTCAAGAATATGATGCTACAGTAAGTTTCGCTCCTAAAATTACAGTTGGTAAAGCAGGTAGTGGATTACATATTCATATGATGCTTGAAAAAGACGGACACAACATTATGGTTGAGAATAATAAACTTAGCGATACTGCAAAAAAAATTATTGCCGGAATATTAGATTTGTCGGGAGCTTTAACTGCCTTTGGAAATACTATTCCGACTTCTTATTTACGCTTAGTCCCTCATCAAGAAGCACCTACCAATATTTGCTGGGGAGATAGAAATCGCTCTGTATTAGTTAGAGTTCCACTTGGATGGATTGGTGTGTCTTCAATGATTAAAGATGCTAATCCTCAGGATAATTCTGAGATTAAACATTTCGATTCAAAACAAACAGTTGAGCTTCGTTCGGGTGATGGTTCTGCAGACCTTTATAATTATTTAGCAGGAATTATTGTTGCAGCACAACACGGTTTAGAAATGAAAGATGCTATTCAAAAAGCTGATGAGTTATATATGAGTGTAAATATTTTTGATGATGAAAATAAAGATAAACTTGCTAAATTAGAACATTTACCTTCATCATGTTTTGAATCTGCCGAATGCCTTGAGAAAAAACGCAATTTTTTTGAAAAAAATAATATCTTCCCTACAAAGCTAATTAATCGTTATATTGAATTATTAAAATCTTATGATGATAAATATCTTAGTGAACGTCTTTACGGAAAAGACCATGAGATTAAAATATTAGTAAATAAACACTTACATTGTAAATAGATTTAATTTCTCAAGTTTATTAAAAAAATAAACCACAATGGCTAAATTGTTATAATAACAATTTAGCCATTTTTCTGTACACTAAAATATATATACAATCTAAAAATTATAAGCAAAACTTACTCCTGCATAAACAATATTTGCAGAAACGTCATAGTCACTTCTGATGTTAATCTCCTGAACTTCTGTAGAATGAGTAATCTGATCGTTTATCTCAATTATTGTTTTTGAATAAGTCCAATCAACCATAAAACGAACAAAATAACCGGAAGGAAGCTTATACCTAACAGAAGTTCCTAATAAATAAATTATTGATGGGGTGTTTTTAACTTTCTCAAAAGAACTAAAATTTCCATCTAAAAAATCTAATCTTAATTCCTTGTCAGGTGAAGAAATCACGCTTAATCCTGCTAAAGCTCTAAAATCAAAATAAATAAATTTTACCGGAATAGATATAAGCATACCCAACATCAAATTTGCATGCGTCCAGGTACCAATATTCATAGAATAATTTTCCTCATCCGGAAACAGAAAATCATTATCAATATTTGTCAATAAATTTGTTACTCTTTGAGTAATGTAATTTTCTAAGGAATCTGCATCTGTTCCATTTTGAGAAAACTGTGCAACAGCTGTTATGCCAATATTTTTTGTAATAAAATAAACATCGTCAAAACTCAACATCATTCCATTTTTTGCACAAGTAGAATTATAATCATAGCAACTTGCTTTTGCAAAAGAATTAATTGGCACAGACATTCCTATGCTCATGCCAAGCATATTTTTGCTGTTTTCTTGTGAAAAACTACTTATTGAAATAAAACAAAATGCAAGTAATAATAAATGTCTCATTTGTTTATTTTTAAATAAAAACCACTATAACAATTTACAAAGATTTTTATTTAAAAGCAAAAAAACATTAATCGCCCTCAAAACGCAATCTTAATTCATCAATGCTTTTAATTGAACCAACAACTGTTAAAACATCTCCATGTCTAATTCTTGTATAACCTGTTGATATAATCATTTGTCCTTTTCGTTTTGTCGCTAATATAATAATATCTGAAGGTATTCGTAAATTTCTCAATGTGATACCCTGAATATCCGGATTTTTAATTTCTATATCAACAGTATCTTTATCGTTGCCCTCACCTAATAACAATGATGTAGCCTGAGGTGATCGAACATAATGGTCAAGTAGTCGAATAATAGCAGTTGAAGGACAAACAACTATAGCTCCCATTTCTTGAAAACGATTGTAATTGTAATAATTATTTACTCTAACAATAATTGATTTTGTCCCAAACTTTTCAAAAGCTAATTTACATATTTCATAATTTTCATCATCAGTTTTCAAAGCCACAATTGTGCTAACTTTATCTGCTCCGCAATTTTTCAATTCTTGTAATGAAAAATTATTTATTTTCTTAATGCTGATATCTGAATAATCATTTTCAACATAATTATTTCTTAAAGTTACAATATCTACCTCCCAGTTATTTTTTTTTAATTGCTGAGCTAAAGCATAAGATTGATTTTCCAAACCAAAAATTACAGCTTTCTGTTCTCCATCAATACAATGTGAATGTCGATGAGATTCTCCAACATAATTAATAGCCCACTTAAACAAAGGAGGTCCAATAATTTGATTAATAATAATTACAGTTAACAAAATAGAGGCAAAATCACCTCCCCACGCAGGGAAAGCCTCTTCAACAACTGTTAATAATCCAATTGCAACACCTGCTTGTGTTATATAAGGCATCCATCCAATTTTATTAAAACGCATAGGGTCACCGGCTAAAGTTCCACCAACCAATGAACCAATTATCATAGTTACTATTCTTAAAACAAATAATATTATTGCTATTGCCCACGAGGTAGCTATTAGGTCTAAGGAAACAGACAAACCTGTTAATGTAAAAAATACTAAATAAATTATTGGAGTTACTTTATTTACTATTTTTAAAAACTCTCTCCTGTATCTACTGTAATTTGTTACAATAAAACTAGCTATTATACATATTAGTAAAGGTTCAACATAAAATTCAAAATTAAATTGATTTTTAGTAAATATTTTAATTAAATGTGCTAACACATAAATACCATAACCTGACGCTAAAATCAAAAATGTTTTTATTTCTGTTGTTATTTGTAACGATAAAATGAAAACAAGTAGTTTTCCTAATATATAACCAATTAAAAATGATGTTACTAACTCTGAAAAAACGAGTAATATTGTAAGAAAACTAAAATCAATTCCTTTAATCATTGTTTGAGCAAATGCAAAGCAAATAGTAAAAAGAATTATTACCAAAACATCTTTTAATACTGTTACTCCAAGTGAAGTTTGTGTAAAAGGTCCACTTGCTCTTTGTTCGTTTATAATAGCAATGGCAGATACCGGAGAACGAGCTACAAAAATAACACCTGTTAAAATTGAGATTGCTATTCTGCTTTCAACGGACATTCCTTGTGTAAATTGAATAAAGTCAGTTAATAAATACATGCCAATGCTACCGAGAATAAAAGTAAAAAACAACTGACCAAAAGTCATCCACCTAATGCTTTTCATACGACTGCGAAACTCTCGCAGATATAATTCAGCTCCGGCTGCAAAAGCTATAAATGACAAAGAAATATCATTTATAAAATCTAAATTCTTAATTGCTTTTTGTGGTATAAAATTTAATACATAAGGTCCTGTTAAAATACCAATAAACAAAAATCCTGTTATTAAAGGTAATTTTATCTTAAAAAAAAGTTTTGCAATTTGATTAGAAGAAACAACTATAATTGCAAAACTTATTAAATAAATTAATATTTCGGTAAATGTGTTCATTAGCTTTTATCATTCAATTATCATCCGAAAGATAAAAAAAAACATAAATTAATCAAAGTACAGCCTTGAAATAAAAATTTTAATTTTAATATATGTAAAAATCTACATATATTTGTAACTTTTTATGCTTAATTTTGTATAAGCATTTGTCACCAATATATAATTTTATGAATTTGACTAATAACTTAACTTTAAATAATTTATTTGAAAATAGCTGTAAACTTTTTTCAAATAATCCTTTTTTATCTTTTGTTAATGGTAAAGCGTTAACTTATAATAAGGTTAATAACAAAGTTCAAAAAATATCTTGTTTTTTACAGAAATATGGAGTTAAAAAAGGCGATAAAATAGCCATTTTTAGCGA
>JAGLDO010000178.1 GCA_023145555.1 Bacteroidales bacterium | reverse complement strand
TGTGAAATTGTGAAACTTTTTTATAGAAAATACGGAGAGGGATATCCCTTAATAATTTTACATGGTTTATATGGATGTTCTGATAACTGGGTAAATATTGGCAAAGAATTGTCAAAATCATTTCAGGTTTTTATCCCCGACATTAGGAATCATGGTAAATCGCCACACAGCAATGAACACAACTACCATATTATGACAAACGACCTGCTGGAATTTATGAATTTTCATTCAATTGAAAAAGCTGTTCTTATAGGTCATTCAATGGGTGGTAAAATAGTAATGAATTTTTCTGTTAGTTATCCTGAAAGAATAAAAAAAATGATAATTCTCGATGTTGCACCTAAAACATATACTTTTGACGATGATGTAAAATTAAATGAACATAAAAAAGTTATAAATGCTTTATTGAACTTTGATATAGGAAAATTTGATAATAGAAAAGCTATTGCAATTGAATTTTCAAAAGCAGATATTCCTATTAATTATAAAAAATTTTTACTTAAAAATATTTATAGAGATAAAAGCAATAACTTTTTGTGGAAAACAAATATTAAAGCAATAAATGAAAATTTGCAGCAAATAATGAATGGCATAGAGAACAAACAAAACTCACCAAATAATTCTCCGTGTTTATTTATTAAAGCCGAAAACTCAAATTACATTCTAGATAGCGACAATGCTTTGATAAAAAACACTTTTAAAAATTCTCAAATTATAACAATAAAAAATGCAACCCATTGGTTGCATATTGAATATCCGAAATTAATTATTCAAAATATTTTAGACTTTACTTCAAATCAGAAATAGTTTCAATGTTTTCATCTGAAATTAAATTTTCACCTTTGTAACGCAAAAAAAGCTGCACAAGAGCAACAACATCCTTTTGGCAATATTTAGCAATTCGTTTAATATCCTTATCGACCCAATAAACACCGGCTACCTCACTCCCATCAATATCATCTTTTGGCGAAGGAATATTAAAAATATTGGTTAATAAATTTAAAGAAGTATAATGTTTATAATCTCCAAATTTCCATAATTCAAGAGTGTCGAGATGCTTTATTTCCCATGGCTTCTTGCCGGCGATATCTAATAACTTAGGGAGTTTTAATCCATTAATTAAAATACGACGCGACAAATAAGGAAAATCAAATTCTTTACCATTATGAGCACACAAAAGATGCTCTTTGCGGTAAAAATGTTTGTTTAACAGAATTATGAATTCTTTTAGAATTAATTTTTCATCGTCGCCATAAAATGATTTTAAACGAAGATGTTTGCTCCCTGATTTTGAGATTAAAAAACCAACCGAGACACATACAATTTTACCAAATTCTGCATAAATTCCAGCGCGTTGATATAGTTCGGCCGATGATTTGTCTTCATTATTATATAAATGAGATGCTTTAATGTCCCATAATTTTTTTCCTGTATCATCTAAATTATCATAGTACTCACATTGAGGAACAGTCTCAATATCAAGAAACAAAATATTATTTTCGTTTATTTTGTCAAGCATCTAAAATTACCTTTAATAATTATTTTTTTGCTTTAATTAATATTCTTTATCTTTTTCTGCATTACGATTTATGACAATTAATAAAAAAACAAATTTATCAATATCATTTTACTTGCTTTTCAAGATCCATTTTAATAATTGAAGTCAAAATATTTATAGCAACCAAATTATTTCCCCCTTGTGGCAAAATTAAATCTGCATAAGTTTTAGAAGGCTCAATAAATTCCTCGTGCATTGGTTTAACTGAGTTATGATAACGGTCAAGAACAACATCAACAGAACGACCTCTTTCAATAGTGTCGCGTTTTATTACTCTTAAAAGTCTATCGTCAGGATCGGCGTGAACAAAAACTTTAATATCAAATAAATCACGAAGCTCTTTGTTAGTTAAAATTAATATACCCTCAACAATAATAATTTTTTTAGGAAAAACGGTCACTGTTTCATGCGAGCGAGTGCAAGTTAAATAAGAATATATTGGTTCTTCAACAGAAATTCCTTCTTTCAACTTTTTAAGATGATTAATTAATAATCCAAATTCTAGTGCTTTTGGATGGTCAAAATTAATTTTTTGTCTTTCTTCTAAAGGCATATCACTATTATCACGATAATACGAATCTTGTGATAACACTGCTACTTCTCCATTAGGTAAGCTATCAACAATCTTTTTTACTACTGTAGTTTTTCCGGAACCTGTTCCTCCTGCAATACCAATTATTAACATATGCTATTTTTTTGTATTTTTACGTTCTAAAATTTTTTAAAAATAATCTTTTTTTATTAAAATTAAAATAATAAGATGAACTTATATCCATTAAAATTTAAACCTATTTTAAAAGAAAAAATTTGGGGTGGCACAAAAATTAAAACATTTTTAAATAAAAATATATCTAACATAGATAACTGTGGCGAAAGTTGGGAGGTATCAGGTGTTCATGAAAATATTTCAGTTGTTGAAAATGGTTTTCTAAAAAATAATAATCTTCAAGAGATTATTGAAGTTTATATGGGAGATATTGTTGGCGATGCCGTTTATGAAAAATTTGGAGATGAATTTCCTCTTCTCATAAAATTTATTGACGCTAACGATAATTTATCTGTTCAGGTTCACCCAAATGATGAGCTTGCCGAAGAAAGGCATAATGCTAATGGGAAAACAGAAATGTGGTATATTATTAATGCTGAAAAAGATGCTCAGCTAATTTCGGGCTTCAATAAAGAGATTAATAAAAATATATACGTAAATCATTTAAAAAACAACACTTTAACTGAAATATTAAATTTTGAAGATGTAAGTACCAATGATGTATTTTTTATTCCTGCCGGCAGAGTTCATGCAACAGGCAAAGGCATTCTTTTAGCAGAAATACAACAAACGTCTGATGTTACTTACCGAATTTTTGATTGGAACAGAAAAGATGCTAATGGAAAATCACGTGAATTACATACAGAACTTGCTGTTGATGCTTTAGACTTTTCTCATCATAATGATTATAAAACAAAATATACAAAAAAATTTAATGAAAGTTCGAACTTAATCAATTGTCAATATTTTACGACAAATATTCTTGAGTTTGATAAAGAAATTGAAAAAGACTACAATTTATTAGATTCTTTTATAATCTACATGTGTTTAGAAGGTTCTTATTCAATTAGATATAATGATAACAACGAAATAAAAATTTCAAAAGGCGAAACAGTTCTTTTACCTGCTGTTCTTGAAAATATTTTGCTAATGCCTTATGAGCAGACTAAACTTCTTGAAGTGTATATTAGTTTGTAAAGTTGAAAGTTTATTAAGTTTAACTTATATAGTGTACTATTAATATTTCATTTTATAGTATAGATATTTAAACGCTCTCAAAGGATAATAATAAATCATTCGTGGTCCTGACCATCTCATTACTGTTCTAATTTTGTTCCTATATTCATTTCTGAAACAATGAACTTTACATTTTGAGCAAACAGGTTTTCTTTTTTTATGCACACAATTATCAATACGGGATGCGGAATAATTATACAATTCAACACATTCATCACATAATTGTTTGTCTTTATCGTGATTTTTCATGCAATACAGATGAATCATCTTGTAGATAGTCTCTTTTTCCCATTCTTTTCGTTTATCAATTATTTCTTTATTTATTTCCACCTTGTATTTACCCATTTTTGTTGTTGTTCTTTATTGAGAAATGTCCAAACCACAATGCGACTTATTTTATTTCCCTGTCCCATTGGAATTGTTTTTACTTCAAAAGCTTCAACTTTTTTTAGTGCCTTATAAACTTCCTTAAGATTTGATTGTTTTGAAATCAATGTAGAGAAACAGAAACAGGAATTTGAAAATTTCTTGCTTTGAAAAATCATATTTCTTACAAATCTCACTTCTCCACCTTCGCACCATAATTCATTACTTTGACCTCCGAAATTTAAACTTGTCTTCCTAACTTTTTTATGCTTTAAATTACTTAATTTACGAAGAGTTCCTGATTGAGCATCTTCTAAAGAAGCATGAAAAGGCGGATTACAGATTGACAAATCAAATCGTTCATAATCTTTAATAATTCCGCAAAAAACATTAGTTCGGTTAGATTGCAGTCTAAGTTCAATTTTTCCTTTTAGAGATTGATTAAATTTAATTATTTTGTTTGCTGATGCAATGGAAACAGTATCAATATCAGCACCTATAAATGACCATGCATATTCTTTATTCCCAATTATTGGATAAACACAATTTGCTCCTACGCCAATGTCTAAACATTTTATCTTTTCGCTTGTTGGTATTTTCCCATTATTCTTACTACTCAAAAATTCAGCAATATAATGAATATAATCTGCTCTTCCCGGAATTGGAGGACACAAATAATTTGGGGGTATATCCCAATAATCAATGTCATAATAGTGTTTCAACAAAGCTTTATTTAACATTTTCACTGCCTCTTGATTATGAAAATCTATTGATTTGTCGTTATAATTATTTAACTTAACAAACTGAGCTAATTCAGGACAACTATTAATGAGCAGTTTAAAATCATATTGCTCCCGATGCTTATTCCGTGGATGTAATTTATATTTCTCTTTTGGATGATTTTTCTTTTTATCAAGCATAAAAATTTACTAATTTTTTTATTAATAATATTATTATTCATTCAAATGTAACAATTTTTATTACTTAAATATAAAATTTATAAACAAAAAAAGGCGCAACCAAAAGCTACGCCTATCAATAATATAATTTATTTCTAAAGATGAATAGCCTCATCATTTGCATCTTCGGCAGCATCTTTTATAGATTCTGACATAGTAGGATGCGGATGAATTGTATCTAAAATATCTTTAGATGTAGCTTTCATTTTTCGGGCAATAGCTAATTCTTCAATCATCTCTGTCACATTAGCACCAATAAGATGAGCACCAAGCAACAAGTCTGTTTTTGCATCAAAAATTAATTTAACAAAACCATCTCTTTCGCCTGCAGAACTTGCCTTTCCTGATGCGGTAAACGGGAATTTGCCAATTTTGAGTTCATTACCTGCTTCAAGTGCAGCTTTCTCGGTTAACCCAATTGATGCTACTTCCGGAGAGGTATAAGTACATCCCGGAATGTTTGAATAATCAACCGGTTCGGGATTTTTACCTGCAATTTTCTCTACACAAACAATTCCTTCGGCTGAAGCAACATGTGCTAATGCAGGTCCATGAACAATATCGCCAATAGCATAAACACCATCAACATTAGTTCTATAAAAATCATCAACTTTTATTTTGCCTTTTTCTAATTCAACACCTAAATCTTCAATACCAATACCTTGCAGATTTGGACTTATTCCAACAGCTGACAATACTATGTCTGCTTCATGAATTTCCTCACCTTTAGGTGTTTTAATAGTAACTTTACATTTATCACCACTCACATCAACAGACTCAACTGTTGATTTCACCATTACTTTAATTTTTGCTTTTTTAAGAGATCGTCCCAACTGTTTTGAAACATCTTCATCTTCAACAGGAACAACATTAGGTAAAAATTCAACTAAAGTAACTTTCGTGCCAATTGAATTATAAAAAAACGCAAGTTCAGTGCCAATTGCACCTGAACCAACAACAATCATAGACTCCGGTTGTTTCTTTAATGTTAACGCTTCACGATAACCAATAATTTTTTTGCCGTCTTGTTTTAAATTTGGCAATTCTCTTGAACGAGCTCCTGTTGCTATAATAATGTTATTGCTTGCATAAACTGTTTTATTGCCTTCGTCATCAGTAACTTCAACCGATTTGTTGTCAACTAATTTACCAAATCCTTTTATATGCTCAACATTATTCTTTTTAAAAAGATATTGTATTCCTTTACTCATTCCTTCGGCAACCTGACGGCTACGTTCAACTATTTTTGTAAAGTCAGGTTTTGCTTCACCGACAATATCTATCCCGTAATTTTCAGCATGTTGAATATACTGAAAAACTTGAGCACTTTTTAATAATGATTTTGTTGGAATACATCCCCAATTTAAACAAATACCACCTAATTCTGCACGTTCTACAACACCAACTTTCATACCAAGTTGCGAAGCTCTGATAGCTGCAACATAGCCACCCGGGCCACTACCTATTATTATTAAATCGTAATTCATATATTTACGTATTTTAGTATTAAGATAATTATAACTTTCGGTGTGAAAATATATTTTATTTATCAGAATTAAAATTTATTAAAGAACAAATATTGAATCCACTCCGAAAAGACCTGACATGTTTG
>JAGLDO010000177.1 GCA_023145555.1 Bacteroidales bacterium | reverse complement strand
ATTGCTTCGGGCTTTGCCCTCGCAATGACGGCTGTGAAGCCTTTTCGGAGAGAACTTATTATTTTTTTGTTTGTCGTTCAATTTGAGTTTGTAAATAGTTTAGATTATGCCTTGCTTCCATATATTCAGGCCACACTTTTAAGGCTCTTTTAAAATAGGAAATTGCTTCGTTATTGTTATTCATAGCCGCATATCCAAAAGCAATTTTATTAAAAATTATTGCAAGCTCTTTATCGTTTTTCAAACAGTCGTAAAAAATATTTATATCAAATTTGTGGAGCTCTTTTTTATCAATTCTTTCGTTAATTTTGCTTTGAATAATCTGTTGTAATTCCTCACTGTTTCTGTAAGTGAACAAGCTTTGTTTTAATGCACCGCTATAAAAATAACCGGGGTTTGTTCTCTTCTTTGCGGCATTTTGTAATATTGAAATAAGCTTATCCCATTGTTGAGTGTTTTTATATAATTGAGATAAATCTAAACAGGTGTTAATAGCAAAAGGTTCTGTTTCTAAAGATTTGTTGTAGTAGTATATTGCTTTATTTGGATTTTTATTTACAGAGTAGATATGTGCAAGTTCTTGATAAATGAGATATGGGAATTTTGGGTTTTTTAAACTATTATTTAATAGACTAATCGCCTTGTCGGCAAAGCCAATATTTTGATATAATGTGCTGAGTTTTATTATAGCTCCAATATTGTTGGGATTGGTTTTTAAAACACCCATATATTTTTGTGTAGCATCGTCGTATCTTTTGTTTAGAATATCGATGTCGGCTTTTGAGATTGTTTCACTTATCCGGTTTTGTTTTTGCCGAGGTATTTTAGATACCAGTTCGGGATTGGTTTTTGCAATTATCCCGAAAAAAATTAGCAACATCCAACATCCGATAATGATATATTTAATAATGTTTTTTTGCATCTGTTTAATCAGTATTATGAATTATAAAAACAACATTTTTACCCTCGTTTTTTAATTTATTATATTCAGCACAAGCTTGTTTGTTTTTCAGATTAATGACCTGAACCATTTTTTTTGATTTAGGGTTGAATAAAAACTGAACTTCGTATGGTGCAGGCAAACCTTCGCCACCACGTCCGTGAATTCCTCTTCCAATTAAAATAATATCGGGAGAATAATCAAAAACAGTTGATATGTCCGTTTTATTAAATATTTGTTTTTTGTCAACTAAACGAAAGCACCCTGAAGGTTTTATCAAAACATCAAAATAAGGGATAAAAAGTCCTTTATAAACGGTTATGCCATTTGCATTATAAACAATGTTTTTGTTTTTGTATTTTATGAAAAATGCTATTTGAGCAATTATTGCAATTATGAAAAAAATTGTAAAGAATCGTTTAAATGCTTTATATTGAAAATAATGAATTATTAAAAAAATAATTCCAAAGAGAGAAAGTGTGATTATAAGAGCAATGAATAAATATTTTAATTCAGATAATACAGAAGATATTAAAAGAAAAACAAACGAGAGTATTAATGAATAAAAAATTGCAGAGAAAGGATTTTTAAGATAATCGTTTAATTTTTTGTGATGAATTTTTGTGTTTGTTTTTAAAACAGAGCCATTTTCGACAATAAAAAAAACAAAAACAATGCCAATAACAGCGCCCCACAAATCTTTTGAAATGTCGGAAATGTCAAACGTTCGCGAAGAAAGAAACAACTGAAAAATTTCATCGAAGGTTGATAATGAAACAGCAATAATTAATGTTTTTAAAATAATTTTATTTGGCAAGAATTTTTTTGTTTTACAATATCGACACATCAAAAAAGAAAAGATGCTGTATGCAAGGTAATGCCAGTTTTGTTGCAGGTCATAAAATTTCATGTTTAAATAAAAATCGGAAACACTATGACCAATAAGAATTAAGAAAACAATAAAAATAAGGGCGAAAACTTTTTTCTTATTTAACAGTTTGCGAAATTTAAAAAACACAAAAAGTATTATTGCAAGAGCAATTATTAAAATATAAGGAATGCTAATGCTACCAATGCTGAAACTTGTTCGTGAAAAATAAGCAATTGACAATTGCAGATAGTTTTGCAACATAATAAAGGGAGTTGCAATTAAAAGCAAACTATATAAGATTAAATCAATTAATGTGGTTTTTGTTTTATTCATTTTAATAATTTTGATGCTTAACCCAATATTGCATTCTGTTTTTGTTGTTTTTAAATTCAAGTTTTATTTCATTTCTTGAAATAAAATAAATAAAACATTTATTATATTTTTCAACAACCCTGTCGCCAAATGTGTTTACAGTAACATCAAGGTTAGACAAAGAGTATTTATTATTGTTGATTTTTTTTATATTTTTCCATTTAAGATCATTAAACACAAAACCGTTTTTTTGTACCAAAGTTGGTAAAAATATTATTCTGCCCGAGTAATTATTATTTTCTTTTTTTACAGAGATTTTCATTCGGGCATAGTTATCGCCTACACGCGTCCACGCTCCAAACAGCTTATCGTTTTTAGCCAAATTATTATCATTACAAGAAGTAATGAGTATAATTATAAATATGAGCCCAAATAAATTTTTATATTTTAACATAAAACAAGTTATATTTTTGAGTTTAAAATTACTTATAATTTTACGTTATTAAAAAAAGTGCATAATTAATTAAATTATACACTTTTTTTTGGTATTCCTAAAATCCGCAAATGAATTTTTATTCGTTTACAGATTAAATGATTATCCGTAGCACGGTTAACTTATATAGATGACAGCAAATTATAATCAACTTTCTGATTAACAACAAATCCGTGCCACGATTTGCGGATTTAAGGGTATTAATAAAAATAAAGAACTAATTTCCGTCCCATCCGGCTAACCTTGCCCACAAACACCATGCAGCATAGGCTTTTCTGTTTGCATTTAAAGGTTGGCTGTGAGCCGATGAACAGTTATACCAATCTATATTTTCTTCATGTGAATTTTGCCAGTCAATTGCCCAGTTTTTGTCGCGAGAACCATCACCGTCAGAATCATAATCACAAGCATCGTTAGCCATTTTATCTAAATAATATATTCTATCAGGATCATAAGATTCAATATCGGCAAAATCATACAAAATTTTATTATTGCCGATGCAAAAGTTGCGAATTTGTTCGTTACGTATGTGTAAATTCCCTTCTTCGCCGGTACCATCCAAATGTCCGGTCATATATACAAATTGAACAAGCGGGTAATCTTCCTCTAATTTATTCAGGGCATTCAGATAAATATTTATTCCATCTTCGGTATTGTCGGAAACGCCTCCACACCATGACCAAATTACTACATTAATATCTGAGTTTGCTTCATTTTCTAACAATGCGCGGGTTGCATTTTTCCATTCGAGACTTCCGTTATG
>JAGLDO010000176.1 GCA_023145555.1 Bacteroidales bacterium | reverse complement strand
GTGTATTTTGTCTGATAAAGAATTTGTCACCATGTGATAATCAATTCGCCAACCTTTATTCCTTTGACGAGAGCCGGCTCTGTAACTCCACCAACTATAATTATGTGGTTCGTTATTAAATTTTCTAAAGCTGTCAATATATCCATCGTCAACAAAATTTTGAAACCATTCACGTTCTTCGGGTAAAAACCCCGATGTCTTTTGTTGCTTTTCAGGATTATGAATATCTATCCATAAACGACAAATGTTATAGTCTCCGGAAACAATAAAATTCGGTCTGTTCTTTCTAAATTCTTCTAAATATTTTTGAAAATCGAACAGCCACTCCATCTTGTATTCCTGACGAACACCACCGGTTGTCCCGGCAGGAAAGTATGCACTAAAAATGCTTACATCTTCAAAATCTACACGAATTGTGCGACCTTCATTGTCATATTTTGGGTTCTGTATTCCATATTCAATATTATCAGGTATTTCTTTTGTTAAGATTGCCACGCCACTATAACCTTTTTTTTGTGCAGAATAACAATAACAATTGTATCCTACACTTTTAAGTAGCTCTTTATCAATTTGTTCCGGTTGTGCTTTAGTTTCCTGAATACATACTACATCGGGATTTTCTTGCTCTAACCATTGAGCAAATCCTTTATTTATTGCTGCTCTTATTCCGTTTACATTATATGATATTATTTTTTTCATGATTTTTGATTTATGTTCTTTCAGATTTGTGTTTAGAAAGCATAAATATATATAAAAGAAAGCATTTTTTCAGCTATCTAATTTTTAAAATCTCAAAGATTTGGAAAGTTTTTATTCGTCATTGCGAATGCAGTGAAGCAATCTCTATATGTTGATTGTCAACAGATTGCTTCGGGCTTTGCCCTCGCAATGACGGCTATGATTACCCAAACCTGTCAGGTTTTCTTGAATGAAATCCGTCAAAAATCAATTTAGCTTTTGCTTTACCAATAATTTTTTCTAATTCATTGAAATCAGCTTTTTTTATATTCTTAATTGATTTTAGTTTAATTAATAATTTCTGTTTTGTTTTTTCACCAACACCATTAATTTCATCCAGCTCAGATTTAATCATTTCTTTTGATCGTTTATCACGATGAAAGCTTATACCAAACCTGTGTGCTTCGTCTCTTACTTGTTGAATCAATTTTAATGTTTCTGAATTTTTATCAAGATAAAGAGGAACAGGGTCGTGAGGGAAAAATATTTCTTCTAATCTTTTGGCAATTCCTATAATTGCAATTTTGTTTCTTAGCTCAAGTTTATCAATGCTTTTTAACGCAGCACTGAGTTGACCTTTTCCACCATCAATAATAATCAATTGTGGCAACGATTGCTTCTCGTCAAGTAAACGTTTATATCTTCTAAAAACAATTTCTTCCATTGATGCAAAGTCATTTGCACCTTCAACGGTTTTAATAGAAAATTTACGATAGTCTTTTTTGCTGGGCTTGGCATTTTTAAAAACCACACATGAAGCAACAGGATTTGTCCCTTGAATATTTGAATTGTCAAAACCCTCAACATGAACAGGTAAAGTGTCTAGGTGTAAATCTTTTTGCATAGTTTGCAAAATCCTATCAACGTGTTTGTTGCGATTTATTTTGTCATATTGTTTATGTCGCTCAAGCCGATATGTTTTTGCATTTCTTTCCGACAATTCAAGCAGTTTCTTCTTATCTCCTTGTTTGGGAATTATAAATTTTACCTCGTTTAATGAATAATCAATTTTAAAAGGCACAATAATTTCTTTTGAAAAACTTTGTATGCGTTGTCTTATTTCTGTAATCAGAATAGGCAGAAGCAAAGATTTGTTTTCATCAAGTTTCTTTTTAACTTCAATGTTTTGTGCCTGAATAATTGAGCCGTTAACAACTTTTAAAAAATTTATATATGCATATTCATTATCATCAATAATTGAAAACACATCAACATTGTTAATTTTTGGATTGACCACGGTTGATTTTTTTTGAAAATTTTCGAGAAAAAAAATTTTTTCTTTTACCTCATTAGCCAATTCAAATTTATATTCTTCTGAATATTTAATCATTAACTTACGCAGATGTTTGGTAACTGAGCTTATGTTGCCTGATAAAATGTTTTTTATTTCATTTATTGAGTTGTTATAATTTTCGGCAGTTTGTTTTCCAATGCAGGGAGCTTTACAATTTCCAATATGATATTCTAAACAAACGTTGTATTTTCCGCTTTGAATATTTTCATCGCTAAGTTTTAATTTACAAGTTCTTGTTTTGTAATGATGCTTTAGCATATCGAGTATGTTGCGAACCAAGCGAACTGAAGTGTAAGGACCAAAATATAACGAGCCGTCTTTAATAACTCTTCTTGTTAAAAAAATTCTTGGAAACTTTTCGTTTTTTATGCAAATCCATGGATAAGTCTTGTCGTCTTTAAGTAAAACATTATATTTGGGGCGATATTTTTTTATTAGATTGTTTTCAAGCAGCAACGCTTCTTCTTCTGTATCAACAATTGTATGCTTAATTTCATTTATTTTTTTTACAAGAAGTTGTGTTTTGGCACTGTTGTGTTTCTTAAAAAAATATGAAGAAACACGCTTTTTCAAATTTTTTGCCTTACCAATATAAATTATTTTTTCTGACTTGTCAAAAAATTGATATATACCAGGTTTATTTGGCAATACATTAAGTAATGATTTAATATGTTCAATATTGTTGTTTATATTTATCAAGTTTTTTAAATAATTAAGAAAATTTATGTAAATTTAATTATTAACTTTGAAATTTCAACATATATATTGCCTATGTCATCATTAGATTTGATTAAGTCACCGATTATTGAAGAACTGAAAAGATTTGAACCGGTTTTTAAATCTTCAATGAGAAGCAACAAAAAACTTTTAAATATAATCATTAATTATATTATTAAAAGTAAGGGTAAGCAATTGCGGCCAACTATTGTTTTTTTGACTGCCAAAATGTTAGGCGAGATAAATAAATCGACCCATCATGCAGCAGCATTAATTGAGTTGATGCACACTGCCACTTTAGTTCACGACGATGTTGTTGATGAAGCAAATAAACGACGAGGAGTTTTTTCAATAAATGCTTTATGGAAAAATAAAGTGTCGGTTCTTGTTGGTGATTATTTATTGGCAAAGGGTTTACTCTTGGCTGTTGATAATGATGAGTTTGACTTGCTTCGAATCGTTTCGTTATCTGTTAAAGAAATGAGTGAGGGAGAGC
The DNA here is from genome assembly GCA_023145555.1 of Bacteroidales bacterium. Taxonomy (GTDB): domain Bacteria; phylum Bacteroidota; class Bacteroidia; order Bacteroidales; family B39-G9; genus B39-G9. Next base: position 136 of record JAGLDO010000176.1, on the reverse strand, counting down.
TGTTGCAAATTGAAAAGTCGCGAAAACTTGATATTACCGAAGAAATTTATTTTGAGATAATAAGAAAGAAAACAGCTTCTTTAATTTCATCCTGTGCGGCAATAGGAGCAAAGTCCGTCGGAGCGGATGACGAAAC
>JAGLDO010000175.1 GCA_023145555.1 Bacteroidales bacterium | reverse complement strand
TCTTTGTCGAAAACAATATCCTGTCCATTGCTACCATGGTTACCTCCTGCTTTGTAAACTAAATCCCAAATTTTTCTTTTCTTTTCAGCTAAATTCTGATGATTATTTAACTCAACAACTTTTGCTGCAACATCTTTAAACTGAGGCATTACTCTACCAATTGGTGCATTAATATAAGTAGCATCACAAATTATATATTTTTGTCCTTTATAATTTACATAATCACCTTCAACATTCTCGCTAAACTTAACTGCTGTTGACATGTGACCGGGATAATTTAATCCAATAACATCAACATCTAACAACTGTCTTACAAGATATGAGAATAAAACAGAGCGGTCTTCACAGTCAGAATATGGATAATAAAACAATTCATCAGGAAAATAAAACTTTTCTTTTCCAAATTGTTGTTGGTCTGTTTTGTAAGCAAAGGCTGTTTGTACAAAATTTAATAAAAGACTAACAGCTTCTGTTTCAGTCTTATCTTTAATTAACGGAAGCAATTGCTCTGCTAAAGTTTCTTTTGTTATTGTTGATACGGCAGCATCAAAATATACTTTAATATCTGACAAAGGATAATCTTTGTAAAAGTCAATTGAGTTCTGATTATATTTCACTTTAATTGTGTGGTCTTCGCCGAGATAGTTAAAATTCAAACTTTTTTCTTTAATATTTTCAGCAGTGTTAATAGGACTGCTAATGTCTAAATCCATAATAACATTTGCTTCGGGAAAGTCTTTCTTATAAGTAAAAACATCTTTTTGGTTTGCGTCGATTAAATAAAATTTAACATTGTTAAAAGTAAAGAATGGCACTCCATATATGTTGTTAACTGAAGGCAATAAGAGATAAAGCGAGCTATTTTTGTATGCCAATCTTGCTTTATAATTTGATTTAATTAATAAGAACCACTCAACAAAAGTAGCGGCATTTTTTGAACTGGGAGCAATTTGCTTTGCTGCATTTTTAATCAACAGATAATATCCCCAATCATTTAAGTTCATATCTGTTTTACATTGCAACATCTTGTTAATTAAATGATTGTAATTAATTTTTGCCATCTTATCCCAATTCTCACTAATAACCTGCTCAGATATATTTGAAGGAAAACTGCTAAGAAATTTTTGATCATAGTCAAAAGCAATATTTTCTCCATAAAAACGGAATTGTTTATGTCGTGTTGGGAACTTTTCAGCTTCACTTTTTTGAACTATTGGCAATTTTGGCGCAACCTTTACTTTTGGTTTTGCAGCCGGTTTTTCAACTTTAACAGTATTTACAACTTTAACTGTTTGGTCGGCTTTATAAACTGGTTTTGCTACAGGCTTTGGTTTTTCAATAGGTTTTTTATTAATAAACAAATCAAAATTTTTCCATTCCTGTTTTAGATAGTCTGAGTATTCTTTATCTAATTTTTGAATATACTCATCACGTTCTTTTACAAATTTTGCAAAATTTTCTTTTTCTTTTTGCTTGTAATCAGCAAATTCCTTTTTTTGTTGTTTTAACCACTCCTCATATGTTTGAGAATATCCGGTTATAGACGAAAATTGAAGTATGAAACCTAACAACAAAAGATACAATAATTTAGAATTTGTTTTCATGGATTAAAATTTTAGTAATAAATTATTAAAGCATTTTAATTATGCAATTTACAATATTATTTTGTTAGTTGCTAAATAATTTTTGTTAATGAAATCTCTACACCTCGATTATCAATAAAATTACTTCATATTTTAATTTCAAAATTACATCTGTCAATTATTCTTTTTGGTTTCATTTTTTTTTCGCAACCAATAACAAAGATAATACGTCTAACCTTTATCAAACCATAAGATAATTGATATGAAAAAATATTTTATTTATTTTGAGCTCATTGCAATATTTTCTTTAACTTTTATTGCTTGTGACAAAAATGAAGATTTAGAAACGGTTTCAGGCAATGTTGAATTATATCTTTTGCAATCATTTGAAACTGTTGAAAACACAGATCAGATTAACGAAACTTCTGTAATTACAAATGAAAACCCATTAATTTGCTATTCTGACTTTATATCTTACGATTCAAAAAATTATATTTTTAAAATCTCAGACGCTGCCATACAAACAATCCAAAATATTGAGTTTCCTGTTAATGGAGTAGCCTTTGCAATAAAAGCAAATAATGATTTAATATATACCGGATATTTTTGGCCGGGTTATTCTTCTGCTGGTTGTAATTGGGTAGTAATTGATCCAATTGTTAGTCTTAGCTTACATAATGAATTAAGAGTTAAATTAGGATATCCCGGACAGATACAAGGTACAATTATTCCTGATAATCGAAATGATGTAAGGATTTTGGAAATTTTCAGGCGAGACAATAAACTTATTGAATAACAAGAACAAACTGATTTTTTTACAAAAAAACAAATAATATTGAGCCCACTCCGAAAAGACCTGACATGTTTGGGCTAATAAAAAACGAACTACACAAACCACTGATAGTAATTATAATAGGAAACATGTCAGGTCTCTACAATTTAAAATTACAACTTTTTAAAGTGGATTCAATATTATATTTTTAATCCAACAATTAAAACATCATCAATTTGCTCAATATCACCTCTCCATTTGTCAATTGTTGTGTCTAAAATATCGTGTTGTACACTCATCGGCTTTTGATTAATATCAGTAAGTAATTGTTTAAATTTTTTAGACATAAATTTTCTGCCATCTTTTCCTCCAAACTGGTCGGCAAATCCATCAGAAAAGATATATAATTTATCATCTTTTTCTAAATTAACTTCGTTGTTTTTAAAATCAACTCCTTCTTTAAAATAAAAACCAATTGGCATACGGTCGGCTTTAACCTGAATTAATTCATTGTTTCTAATTAGATACAAAGGGTTGTATGCGCCTGCAAATTGCATTTTTTTTCTGTCAGCATCAATAACACACAGAGCAATATCCATACCGTCTTTTGATTCGCCTTCTTTACCTGTTTGGTGTAAAGCTTTAATTACATGGGTACGCAAACTGTTTAATATTTCATTTGCTTCATTTATATCGTCTCTATTTGCAATTTCGTTTAAAAATGCAACACCAAGCATGCTCATAAAAGCTCCGGGGACACCATGACCGGTGCAGTCTGCAGCAACAACAATTGTTTTGCCGTTTTTTTGCTTCATCCAATAATAATCGCCACTGACAATATCGCGAGGACGGAACAAAATAAAATGATCGGGTAATATTTCTTCTCTATATTCTTCAGAGGGCAATAAAGCCCTTTGAATTCTACTTGCATATTGAATACTATCTGTTATATTTTTCTTTTGTTCAGAAATTTGGTCTCTTTGTTTTACAACTTCAGCTGTTCTCTCAACAACTTTTTGCTCAAGAATCATTTTCTCTTTAATCAATTTTTTTTCTCTAATATGAATAAACATATATAATGCAAACAAAAATCCTAAAACATAAAGGATATAAGCCAAAGTTGTTTTATACCATGGTGGTGTGATAATAATATGTAATTTAATACCTTTTTCATTCCATACATTATCGCTATTTGAACCTTTTAGTCTAAAAACATATTCACCCGGCGACACACCTGTATAAGTTGCTTTTCGATTATCTGCATCGCAATTTGTCCAACTAACGTCTAATCCATCAAGGAAATACGAATATTTATTTTTAGATGGGTCTGTATAATCTAAGGCTGAAAATTCAAAAGCCAAAAAGTTTTGATTAAACTTTAATTTTATATATTTCTTTTTATAAATTAAACTATCAAACTTATATTCCTTACCAAATAGAGTAAAATTATCGACTACCATATTTGGTTTATTATAATTAATACTGTCAGGGAAGAAACTTAGAAATCCTTTATTTGTAAATAGAATCACTTCTCCTTTTGGTGATTTAAATCTACTTGGATTACCTAAAAAATAGTAAGATGTATAATCAGAAGAACGGAAAAAATTAACGCAAGTTTGATCGCTTTTCTCAAATTTTGTTAAGCCTTTTAAACTTGTAATCCACAAATTTCCTCGTCCATCATCAATCATTCCGTTTATGCTGTTATCAACCAAACCATCATCAATTGAATAATGACGAAACTCTTGATTTGTTTTAGTGAAATTAAACAATCCGTTATTTGTGTAAATCCATATTAAGCTGTCTTTATCCTGAAAAATATTACAAAAACCCAGGTCAGGTGAATCATTAACTTTATAAGTATGTAATTTAAAATTTTTGTCATACTCATATAAATTTGGCAAAGCAGCAATCCAAATATTTCCGTCGTAAGCTTGATAAATATTCCCTTCGGTTAATGAAGTTGATTTTATCTCTTCGTCAAACTTTAGGAGAAGTTTAATCTTTTTTTGTTTTGGATTGAATTTATATACTCCATTGGTTGTTCTAATCATAAAATCGCCTTTATTAGTTAAAAGAACAAACTTTATGAACTTTCTATCTACTTCAAAAATATCTTCATAATTAAGATTAAAACTAACAAAATCTGTCAATTTATGCTTTATCCTGTTGTAATGATATATTCCCTCTAAAGAAAAAAGCCATAGGTTGTTATATGAATCTTCGGCTAATGCACAAACTTTATTTTTTATACTGTCTTCATTAACAACGACAGCATTAATTTTCAAACTGTCGGTTACTCTTTTCGATATTCGGTTAAAATTAATTAATCCGTTATCAACAGAAATCCATAAATTGTTTTGGCTGTCTTCAAAAATATTGTTAAAAAAATAATCACTTACATTAAAAATTTTATCATAATTGAAAAAATCCTTGCTAACAGGAAATTTCCTAATTGTTCTATTTTTCAAATTATAACTAAACAGATAATTATCGTTTCCACGATACCAAATTCTCTTTTTTTTGTCAATACAAACAGGGAATTGAGCATATCTGTCAATATCAAGATTGTAATGTTTAAATCGTGATTTTTTTAATCTGTTTAAACCTTCGAAAGTTGCTACCCACAAATTACTCGATCTATCATCATAAAACTTAATTATTTTATTGTCATACAATCTATTATCATTATCTGCTGTATATTTATAAAAAACATCTTTCTTTTTATCATATATATTTAATCCTTTATCTGTACCAACCCAAATTGCACCATCATTATCTTGATAAATAGTATAAATTGTATTGCTTGTTAAAACAGATTTTGTTTTAGTGTTTTTAAATACAAGGAATTTATCTTTTTCTTGATTATACTTAATTAACCCGGTGTTTGTACCAATCCAGAAATCATTATCGTTATCTTGATAAAACATTAAATAAGGACTTTCAAAATCACTGCCTAATAACTTACAATAATCAATATTATAATTAATAAAAGTATTCTTTTCTTTTACATATTTGTGAATTCCCTTATCGGAAAGAAAACAAAAATTGCCTGTGTTGTCAATTAAAAAATCTTTTATTGAATTTGAAAAAATATAATTTTCAGGATGGTAATCTTTAATAATATGTTGTTTGAAATATTCAATTTGATTTGATGGCAAACAAAACAGTTGAATTCCGTAAAAATTAATTTTATCCGGAGCTGCCCCATCCCATTTTCCATATGAATTTGAATTATCTGATTTATAATTTAATTTATATTTACCCTTTTTTAATTTTATTAAATCAATTTGAATTTTATTCTTAGCAGAGCCTCCTGCATGCTTAAGCTTGCTATAGTTCATTTGCCAGACAGTTTTTTTATTTTGGCTTATAAATCCGTAATCGTACAAAGTGTTGTTGTCAGCTTCTCCTGCCGAAACAACCAATATATCTTTATCTTCTTTTAATTCAAAACTTATTGATGTGTCTGCATCATTACTAATCTCAATTAATTTGCATGTAGCAGTTTGTGAAACCATAAACGAATCAAGATATGCCAACGCTTTAGGTGAATATAATGGTAATGTTTGTTTAAAATACTGCGACTGTTTAGTTGTTTTATTATATTTCATTAATCCTTTTGGACTTGGACCAATCCAAAGGTTATTATCATTATCTTCAATAATCTTTGCTTGTAAATCAAAATGTTGGTTAGTAATAGAATCGTACTCAAAATTTAATTTTTCATCCTTAAAAGGAAAATATTGGTCGTAATGCAACATCCATAAAATACCTGATTTATCATAATAAAGATTTGCAATATCGTTGTAAGGTAATGAAGTCGAATCTTTGGGATTTTTTTTAAATAATTTATAATCATAGCCATCGTAGCGAACTAATCCACTTCGAGTTGAGAACCACATAAAGCCCTGATTATCTTGAACTATACCGGTAATGAAACCTAAAGACCTACCGCTTTTATTAGTAATTTGCTCAAATTGTAAATGTTGTTTCTGTGCATTTACAAATGAAACAGAAAGAATTGAAATAAATAAAATTAATAAAAATAACTTCTTCATTTGTAAATATTTTTATAAACAACTCATTTTTAATTGTTTATGTTTATCAGGGAAACATTTAACTTTATAAACAACATCGTTTTAAACTTTTGTATTTATCAATCAGCTATTTCAAGGCAACCGAAATCTTCTTTCATAAATGTTTTTATCAATTCGTGTTTATTTTTTAAAATAATTTCTAAATTCTTTGTAGTTGTATTTCCTGTTCTTATCCAAATTATTTTTGGAAGGAATCCTCTCATAATATTCAAATCGCAGAAGTCAGAATCAAAAGAAACTATTGCATAATCGTTTTTTTTTGCATATTCAAATATTTCATTGTCAGTTGCATTCTCTAATCCTAATTCTCTAACTTGTTTTGCATTTGGGTAAAAATCTGATATCAGCTTAATCAGTCTAAAAGAAATATTTTGGTCAAAAAGTAGTTTCATGAGGCATATAAATGTCTTCGTTCTTTGTTTGCAGCAAATGACAGGCAAGCATTTATTTGATTTTCTTTTAATTCAGGATAATCTGCTATAATTTCTTCTCGTGTCATTCCGTTTGACAACCACGATAGAACATCATAAACGGAAATTCGTGTGCCTTTTATAATTGGTTTTCCAAATCTTTTTTCTGTATTTATTTCTATGTATTTATTAAATTGTATCATAAATTTCAATTTTATACAAATTTAACCATTTATTCTGTTTTTTTCAATTTTATTTTTGGTTCCTTCGCATAAAGACTAACTTAGGCATTGTAATAACATTTAAGTAAATATACGTAAACTAGTTGAAAAAATTAATTAATTTTGTGTAAAAAAATATGATAACTACTAATAAACATCTCTCAAGTTTAATATCATTATTTGAAAAATGGGCAGGCGAAAAATCAACCCATTCATACAAATTACCACAATCAGGCTCAAATCGTTTATATTTCAGGATTATAAGTAAAACCAAAACGGCAATTGGTGTTTTCAATAATAACAAAAAAGAAAATATTGCCTTTATCGATTTCACAAAAACTTTTTTAAAAAACGAATTAAATGTTCCTCAAATTTATGATACCGATTTGTCTAACAACATATATTTGCTTCAAGACCTTGGCGATTACTCTCTCTTTAATTTTATTCATGAAGATGGAACTACAGAAAATCAAATTTTAAATATTTACAAAGATGTTATCGACCAACTAATAAAATTTCAGGTTGATGTCGGTAATGATATAGACTACAATGTTTGTTATCCTCGTGCTTCATTCGACAAACAATCAATTCTTTGGGATTTGAATTATTTTAAATACTATTTTCTGAAATTAGCAAAAATCAATTTTGACGAGCAGGAACTTGAAAACGATTTTAATAATCTTGCCGACTATTTGCTTACAACAGACTGTAATTATTTTATGTATCGCGATTTTCAATCAAGGAATATAATGCTTTATGATTATTCAACTTACTTTATTGATTACCAGGGAGGACGAAAAGGTGCATTACAATACGACTTAGCTTCTTTGCTATATCAAGCTAAAGCTGATTTACCTCAAAAAGTTAGAGATGAACTGCTTAATTATTATATTGGCAAAGCAAAAAATATAACAGATATTAACGAACAAGAGTTTGTTAAATTTTATTATGCTTATGTTCTGATTAGAATAATTCAAGTACTCGGAGCCTATGGTTACAGAGGGTTTTACGAAAAAAAATCTTATTTTATTCAAAGCATTCCTTATGCTATTGAAAACCTCAAACATGTGCTAAAAAATATTAATATTCCGATTAAAATACCTGCATTGAATAATGTTCTTAATCAAATAATAAATTCGAAAGAACTTACTTTTAAACAA
>JAGLDO010000174.1 GCA_023145555.1 Bacteroidales bacterium | reverse complement strand
AGAGATGTTGTTACAGCAGTAGGAGGTGCTCCTTTAAATAAAGGTGTTTCAATAGTGTGCTTCTTAATATCCTCAAAACTTTCTGCTTTATATCCATTAGTAAGCAAATAAAAATTATCCCAAATATCAACTGACACCATTTTTATATCAGCACCCGAAGAAAATAGTTTTGTGGCAGCAGCTACAGCTGAAAAAGTTATATCTGCCTTTCCGTTTACAACCCAAGCCATATGTTTTTCTGTTTCTTCCCAGACTTTTAATTCTTTAATCTCAATTCTGCTCATTAGCTCTTCTGAGTGAAGCATTTTCATTATTATTGGATAAGTAACAGGTGTGGCAGATTGAATAACAACCGGTATTTTTTCTTCACTTGCTTTAATTTCGATTTTAGTAGGAGTCTTATAAAAATAGATTTTGAAAATACCTGTTTCGATATCTTCTTCTGTGTAATCTTCAAACCCCATTTGTGTAAGCATATTTATTAGCGGCATTGGTTTAAATACCTGCAAAAGCACAAATCCTTGTCCTTGTTTTATCGACTGAGCATTTTTAATTATTAACTCAAAAGGGTCTTCTGTCATACCAATAACATTTAACTCAGGAAAGCGATCTAATTGTTCTTTCCAATTTGTTTCAGTATTTATTGACAAATCATCCTCGGTTGGTAAAATTGTGAGATGATATTCTGTATCAGTAATCTTTTCGGAAAAATATTCTCCTCCTTTTTCTTCAAACATGCGTTTTAATGGGAGAGGGTCGAAACTATTAATAACTTTTAATGCTTGTGACGGTTTTAATTGTTTTAGTTTTTCAATAATTTTAGGAAAGAAATAGCCATCTTCATTTCTTACATCATAAATAACAAATTGACTTATTTCGTCATACCATTCAGGTTTCGTTTTTTGTTCTATACTATTAGTTTCCTTAATACAATCAGGAAATATTTTTTCCAGGTTTTCTTCTTCTCCAATAACCTCGTTTACTGTGTGAAGAATGTCGCAAATAGATATGTTGCCTATTTTTGCAACATCGTTAAAATTTGCCCATTTTGCTACTGTGTTAAAAATAAACTTGTTATTTAGCTTTTTAAATTTCGATGAATATTTTATTAGTACATCTTTTAGCTCAGGATATTCTTCCAAAGCTGTTTTTATTTTTGTATCACCTTTAATTACCATGATTGTTTTTTATAAATTATCTAATAAATTTTATGTCAATTATTCATGAGATATTGCCTGAACAGGACATGCTTCTTCTGCTTCAAGAGCATCTGCTTCAATATCAGAAGAATCAGGATCTGCAATAACATGAGCTTTACCGTCATTTTGCATTTTAAAAATTTTTGGACATACACCTTCGCAAGCTTCGCAACCTACACATAATTCTTGATCTACTTTAAATTTCATGATTATATTGTTTTAAGTTAATTTTAAATTCCAATACAAAAATAATAAAGTCGTTTTAAAAGAAATGTAACAAGTGTTACAAATTGAGTTTTTTTTAATAATTTTGAAGAAAAATAATTATGTATTCCAAAATTTCAGAAACACCTATTTTTAAGGGAATTAGTTCAGATGAAATATCAAATATTTTAAATTCTACTCATCATCAAATAAAAACTTATGAGGCTGAAGCAATTATTGCATTTAGTGGCGATGAGTGTAATAATTTATTTGTTTTAATTGAGGGAAGCATTAGGGGAGAAGCTATTGACTATAATGAGAAAATTATTAAAATAGAAGATGTTTTTGCTCCTGATACTTTTGCAGAAGCTTTTTTGTTTGCCGACCAGAATAATTTATTAATTAATATTGTGGCAAATACAAAGTCTAAAATTTTAATTATTCATAAAGAAGATTTGTTAGTATTATTTCAATCAAATAAAAAAATATTAGAAAATTATTTGAATATCATTTCAAACAGGTTTGTGCTTGTAACAAAAAAGTTAAAATTTTTATCGTTAAGAACAATAAAAGCAAAGTTAGCAAGTCATTTTATCGAATTATCGAAAAAAAGCAAAAATAATACAATCTTTTTTGGTAAAACACAAGCCGAACTGGCTGATTATTTTGGAGTAACACGCCCGTCGTTAGCTCGCACAATAAAGGAGATGAAAGATGAAGGAATAATTGAAGTGCCCGGTAAAATGATAAGAATCATTGACTATAATAAGCTGAAAAAATTAATTGAATAGGAGAATGTTACATTAAGGGGATTTTTAAATAACACAATTTTGAGTCCACTCCGAAAAGTAGAAAAAGCACGTCATTGCGAGGACGAAGCCCGAAGCAATTTATTGATAATCAACACGTAGGGATTGCTTCTCCGCCGGTTGGCGGAGAAGCAATGACGAAAAATATTTTTCTGAGTGGACTCAATTTTAGAAACTCAAAGAAAAAAAATTAGAAATTAGCAACGCACTACAATTCCTAATTCCTAATTCCTAATTCCTAATTTTTTATTTGAACAAAGTATTTGTTGCCTTATACCAAAAAATAAAATCAAGGTATCCTAACGAGATATTTATTTCTTTCGAGAACCGCTTCATTTTATTTTCAATTTCATAATATTTTTTTTCCGATAGAGTTTCTGGTATTTCATCTATAACATTAAAATTTTTTAAGTTTCTGAGTATATGTCTGTCTAAAATTGACACTTCTTCAACAAAACCTATATTTCTGAGAAAATGGCTTGATTCTTTCAATCCATATCCTGTGATGTTTTTTAAAAGCCAATTTCTTTTTTCATTTACAGATGAAAAATCAGATAGTGTTTCTTTTATGCCTCTATTAGTATTGAAAAACAGATTCCTTGCTTTTACAATATAATTAG
>JAGLDO010000173.1 GCA_023145555.1 Bacteroidales bacterium | reverse complement strand
ATATTTGGATACAAAAAGTGTAGCTGCTTTAAGTTCAGGAAGTGCTGCAATTCATCTTGCTTTAATATTATTGGGAGTAAAATCCGGAGATGAAGTTCTTGCACAATCATTTACATTTTCGGCAACAGTTAATCCAATTATTTATGTTGGTGCAAAACCAATTTTTATTGATAGTGAGCTCGATACTTGGAACATGTCTCCTGAATTACTTGAGAAAGCAATTAAAGATAGAATCTCAAAAGGCAAAAAACCTAAAGCAATAATTATTGTTCATTTATATGGTATGCCTACTAAACTTGATGAAATTTTATCAATTGCAAAAAAATATGATATACCTATTATTGAAGATGCAGCCGAAGCTCTCGGGAGTGATTATAAAGGTAAAAAATTAGGAGCATTTGGTAATTTTGGAGTTTTGTCTTTTAATGGCAATAAAATTATTACTACCTCAGGAGGTGGGGCTTTGGTCTCCAACAATGCAGAATATATTGAGAAAGCAAGATTTCTTGCCACGCAGGCTCGCGATAAGGCTCCTTATTATCAACATTCTCATATTGGTTATAATTATCGCATGAGCAATGTGCTTGCCGGAATTGGCCGTGGTCAAATGAAAGTAATTGACCTTAGAGTGAAACAACGAAGAGCAAATCATCAATTCTATAAAGACAATTTAGAAAAAATTCAGGGAGTTTCTGTTTTTACAGAGCCCGAAGGTTTCTTCTCAAATTATTGGTTAACAACAATTCTAATTGACCCTAAGAAGACTAATGGTATTACAACGGATGATGTAAGATTAAGTTTGGAAAAAGAAAATATTGAGACTCGTCCTTTATGGAAGCCAATGCACATGCAACCTATTTTTAAAGATTATCCTGCATATTGCAATGGAGTCTCCGAAAGTTTGTTTAAAATTGGTCTATGTTTACCTTCTGGTTCAAATATGACAGATGATGACAGAAATCGAGTTTTAAAAGCAATACTAAATGTTTTTTAGACTTTTCATCGTCCGTCAGCTGACGGACATAAAAACGTCTAAAAGTACAAAGTTAAGTGTTTTTTATATAAAATTGTTTTAGATTTTAAGAATAGAACCACTGCTCTTACGGATTTGTAATCCGTAAGTTGTGTATGTGGCTTTTAATTTTCGGATTGTAAATCCGAAAAAGCTTTGTTATTAAGGAACAATCCCTGAAAGGGATTAATTATAAATAACCATAGGTGAAACCTATGGGCTTGAATGATAATATTAACCATCAATCCTAAAGGGATTGAACATATACAACAATAGTTTTATTTTGTAACTAAAATCAGGTAAAGACAAATAAAGTCTATGTTTTATGATAAAAAATTTTATTAAAAATAATGAGTTTGTAAAAAATCTTGTTACATTAATTTCAGGAACAGCCATTGCTCAAATTATAGCAGTATTATTCCAATTAATTGTGCGAAGAATATATACACCTGCTGATTTTGGAGCATTCGCAGTTTATATGAGTCTTGTTGGTATTGTAGCAACGGTAGTAACTTTACGTTATGAGTTAGCGATTGTTTTACCAAAAAAAGATAAGACCGCTGCAAATGTTTTTTTCTTATCAATAATAATTAATTTTCTTTTTAGTCTTTTATTGTTTATTGCTGTTTTAATTTTTAAAGATAAATTAGTTTCATTTTTAAATTTTCCTGCAGATTATTCATATTGGTTATTTTTTGTTCCCTTAAGTGTTTTTCTTTTTAGTTTATATCAATCAATAAATTATTGGTTAATAAGGAAGAAGGCATATAAATCATCATCAATTAATAAAATTGTAAGACGTAGTGCTGAAGGTTCTGTTCAAGCAAGTTTTGGGTATTTAAAAGTTCCTTTTGGCTTGGTTATTGGTGATTTTGTTGGAAATATTGCTAATAACATTTCGGGTTTCTATCAAATTTTAAAAAATAAATTTAAATTTTCATATATAAACAAGACTGAATTGATTTATGTTTTAAAACGATATAAAGAATTTCCAAAATATAATACATTTCCAGCTTTATTTAATTCAATTAGTTTATTATTGCCAATAATTTTAATTAATAAATTTTATTCACAAACGCTTACCGGCTATTTTGACCTTAGTCGAGTAGTGCTGGCAATGCCTCTTGCTTTAATAACAACATCATTGTCCCAGGTGCTTTTGCAACATATTTCTGAGAAAAAAAATAAACACGATTCTATAAAAAAGTATATACTAAATATTTCCGTCATCTTATTTATAACAGCATTAATAGGTGTTACTGTTTTTAGCCTTTGGAGTGTTAATATATTTTCTTTTGTGTTTGGTGAAAATTGGATTATGTCCGGAGAGTTTACAAAAATATTGATTTTTTCTTATGCCATTAAATTTATTGTTTCACCTTTGAGCGTTATATTCACTTCTCTCGAGAGAATTAAAATTGGTTCGATTTGGCAATTTTTTTATTTTTGTTTAATAATCAGTCTTTTGTTTTTTAGGAGTTTTGATATACTTATTTTTTTAAAGATATATGTAATAATAGATTTAATAGCTTATTCTGTTTATTTTTTGCTTATATTATTTGTTTCAAATCAGTATGAAAAAAGTTTGAAAAATAAGTAGTGCTTATGTTTGTAATAACGATAAAATTTATATTACATTATAAATAAAAAAATATTGGTGTCCGATAAATTTTGGGAAATTGTATAAATATTAAATACAGGTCGTACATACGGTA
>JAGLDO010000172.1 GCA_023145555.1 Bacteroidales bacterium | reverse complement strand
TGTAAAAGATATTATATCATTAATGTCATAAATATAAGTTAGGGTAATACCGAGAGATCTATTTGTATTTTTCCCTGTTTCAATTTTGTCAGAATCAATAACTCCGAAATCATATCTTAAATCAACAAGCAAATCCCCTTTATCTAAATCATATTGAAAACCGGCTCCAACATTTAAACCAAAATCTACAGTTTTATATCTTGTGTCTTCAAGATGATACTCCTCACCACCTGAATATATAACTTTCCCACCAACTAAAATATTTGTATATGTTCCGCCATTAGCATAAAATTTCATTTTGCCAACTTGAATAAACTTAAATTTTGCTAAAATAGGAATACCGAAAAAATTCTCTCTCGTTTTTGTTTCTGTTCCGTTATAATCAACAATATCACCCTTTTGCGAATAAATTAACTCGGGTTGAATTGACAGTTTATCAGTAATACCAAAATTACCAATTGCACCTATTTGAAATCCCATTTTCATTTTTTGGTCAACACCTGTTGCTAACTCTTTTTTTATCGACGATATTGTTGTTCCTGTTTTTATACCAAGATCAAGATATCCAATACCAAAATTACCAATAGTAAATAATTGTGAATAAGAACTTATTACAAATAATAAAAGCATTAAGTTAGTTAAATAAAATTTTTTCATAATAAAAAGGTTTTGTTTAACAATTTAATTATTGATTAAAATATTTGAATAGGGATAAAAAATTAGAATAAATTTTTTGTAATAATACTGATTTTAAATTTGATACAATATAAATCAAAATGTTAACATTACAAATATATTTTTCTTACTTTTGTAATAGTAATTTTTAAAAAATAAAAAATGGAAGCATATGTTTTTCCCGGACAGGGAGCTCAATTTGTCGGAATGGGTAAAGACCTTTACGACAATTCTGAATTAGCAAAAAATCTTTTTGAGAAAGCAAATAAAATATTAGGATTTAACATAACCAAGTTAATGTTTAATGGAACCGACGAAGATCTTAAACAAACAAAAGTAACTCAACCTGCAATTTTTTTACACTCTGTAATTTTATCAGAAACACTTAATGATTTTGCTCCTGATATGGTTGCAGGTCACTCACTTGGTGAATTTTCAGCTTTAGTTGCAAATAAAACATTATCATTTGAAGACGGATTAATATTAGTCTCAAAACGAGCAATGGCAATGCAAAAAGCTTGTGAGAAAGAACCGTCAACAATGGCTGCAATTATTGGTATGGAAGACGAAGTAGTTAAAAAAGTGTGTTCTGAAATAAACGAGATAGTTATTCCTGCAAACTACAACAGCCCCGGACAGGTAGTTATTTCAGGTTCAATAAAAGGTGTTGATTTGGCTGTTGAGAAACTTACCGAATTAGGTGCTAAACGTGCAATTAAACTTGCTGTTGGTGGTGCTTTTCATTCACCATTAATGGAATCTGCTAGAGTTGAATTAGAAAATGCCATTAACTCAACTAATTTTAATAAACCCATTTGTCCAATTTATCAAAATGTTGATGCACAGGCAACAGATAATCCTGAAAAAATAAAACAAAATTTAATTGCTCAACTAACTTCTCCTGTTAGATGGACACAAACTGTTAAAAATATGTTAGCTGCCGGTGCAGATTCATTTACTGAAGTTGGTCCAGGAAAAGTATTACAAGGATTAATTAAAAAAGTTGACAGAAAAGTAGCAACTCAAAGTGCATAATAAATAAACCCAAGCTCTTTCGGATTTGCAATCCGAAAGCTTTGTTTACTTGTGCTAATTTTTAAAATTTCTGATTACAAATCCAAAATAGCGAATATGTAAACAAAAAAAAGAGGCTTAAAAGCCTCTTTTTTAGTATAATTATTTCAATAAACTTTTCTTACTCAGAAAAATCTAATGCTTGTAATCTTTTGTAACTGTTATATCTCCATTTTGCATCTTTCTCAGCTACCTCAAATAGAACTTTTGCTTCTTCAGGGAATGATTTTTGCAATGAAGCATATCTAACTTCACCTAATAAGAAACTTTGGAAATCGCTCCAATTTGGTTCTTTTGAATCAAGAGTAAATGGATTTTTTCCTTCTTTTTCCATTTCAGGATTAAATCTGTAAAGATGCCAGTATCCGGATTGAACAGCTTTTTTCTCTTCAGCTTGAGTTTTACCCATACCTGCTTTAATTCCATGATTAATACATGGTGCATAAGCAATAATTATAGAAGGTCCGTTATAAGCTTCAGCTTCTCTAACAGCTTTTAAATATTGTGCTTGGTTAGCTCCCATTGCAACTTGAGCAACATAAACATAGCCATAAGACATAGCCATCTTACCAAGGTCTTTCTTTCTAACTTTTTTACCTGAAGCGGCAAATTTAGCAACAGCTGCTGTTGGTGTAGCTTTAGATGATTGACCCCCTGTGTTAGAGTAAACCTCAGTATCAACAACTAAAA
>JAGLDO010000171.1 GCA_023145555.1 Bacteroidales bacterium | reverse complement strand
AAACCTTCACCTTGAAGGGTATAAAACTCTTCCATTAATGGAAGTTTTTTTCCGTTTTCAAAAATTTTATTGTTAATGTTTTTCAAAATATTCTATATTAAAATAATGGATTGCAAAGTTAAGAGTATTTTTTTAACTAGTATTTAAAAAAAATACAAATTTTGATTTAATCAGGGCAGTGATAATTTAGCCGTATCTTTTATTAAAAAATACAGATATGTTTTGATATTAATAGAGAACACTTGTAAATAAGAGAACTGTTGAGAAAATTGGCAAACTTATTTTTTTATTTCTTCAATATATTTGTCCAGTTTAAAACCCATTACTAGAATATCATCAATTTGATTAAAATTAGAACCTTTCCATCCTTCAAAGGTTATATCCAGAATTTCTTTTTGTTCCTCCATGGGTTGTTGATGAATTTCAAGTAAAAGTTGACGGAATTTTTTAATCATGAATTTTCTTCCATCAGGACCTCCAAATTGGTCAACAAAGCCGTCAGAGAAGATATAAAACCATGTTGGACCTTTAATCTCAATTTTATGAGAAGAGAATTCAATATTTTCACTTTGCGCACCTCCAATAGCAAACTTATCTCCTTTAATTTGAAAAACCTCGTTATTATTAATATATACTAAAGGGTTTTTTGCACCTGAGTATTCAAGGGT
The DNA here is from genome assembly GCA_023145555.1 of Bacteroidales bacterium. Taxonomy (GTDB): domain Bacteria; phylum Bacteroidota; class Bacteroidia; order Bacteroidales; family B39-G9; genus B39-G9. Next base: position 2,581 of record JAGLDO010000171.1, on the reverse strand, counting down.
ATTATCTATTTTACTGTAAGAACAGAGTGCCATATCCATTCCATCTTTATTCTCTGTCGTCTCTTGTTTTAAAGAGAATTGAACACCACGGTGCATCTCTTCAAGAATAAGGTCTGGCCTGTTAATACCTTTATCAATTATTTCATCTAAAAGATTATAACCAATCATTGACATAAAGGCTCCGGGAACACCATGCCCGGTACAATCTACAGCTGTAATTAATAATTTTTTATCTAGGTGATTTGTTCCATCTTCCTTTTTATTATCTTTTTTTGAAGAAGATTTGAATAAATTCATCACTTTGTAAATGTTTGATTTACTGTCAACTTCTTTAAACCAGTAAAAATCACCACTAACAACATCCCGTGGTTTAAAAAGAATGAAAGATTCTGGTATTATTGACTTCAATTCTTCAATTGGAGGTAACATTGCTTGTTGTATGCCTTTTGCATAGTTTATACTTTGAGTAATATTAAGATTTTGGATTTTAATTTTTTCAGATGCAGTTAGCAATTCATCGTTTTTATCTTCAATTTCTTTATTTTGTTGAGCTAATTTAAGATTTGCAGCCTTTTTTGCTTTATTGCTTTTATACATTACATATAAAACAAGTATCATTAATACAAAACCTAATAAGCCTGAGAAAATGATAATCGTTTGATTTCTTGCTTTTGCTTTTTGTTCTTTAATAGTAAGTTCTTTAATTGCTTTGTCTTTATTAAGTAAATCAATTTTTGTTTGTTTTTCGCGGCTTATTATTTCAACAAAATCTAAAGAATCTTGAGTTGATTTAATTGTTATGTTAAGAGAATCTTGTGCTCTTAAAAATTGAAGTTCATTAAGTTCAAATTCGAATTTATCAGCACGTTTTTCAGCTTGAGTACGTTTAATTTCTGCTAAATTTTTAATTTCTTTTTCTTCAAATTTTTCTTTTATTTGCTCAGTCTCACTATGTTTTTTGTAAGATTGATACTTATTCATATAATTCTGAGAAATTTGAGTGTTTCCTAATTTACTGTGATTTTGTGCTAATAAACCGTAAATACTTAGTGTAAGACGAGGATTGTTTTCTTTTTCAGAAATTTTTAAAGCTTCGTCAAGTTTTTCATTAGATTCCTCAGGTTTATTCAAAATAGTTAAAATATAAGCTACATCAAACAAACCGGAAGCAATATCTGTTTTATCACCAATTTGGCGTCTAATATTAAGACTTTCTTTAAAATAATTATAAGCATTTTCAATATCTTCAATTTCTGTATATATCACACCAATATTACTATATATAGCTTTTATTTCTTTAAAATTATTAATTTTTTTGTTTTCGACAACAGATTGTAAAAAGTAGTTTATTGCTTGTCGAGGCGAATCATTTCCCCAATAAACAAAAGCAATTTTATTATAATAAAAAGCAGCATGAAGATAATCTCCATTATTCTTATTTATTTCAGCATATTCTTTAAATTCATCAACTTTTTGTTGTTTCTCAGCAGATAATGGTATTATTTGTTGTGATTTGAGGGGAGTTGAAAAAAAGAAAAATATTATTAGAAATAAATAATATAATATTTTTATGTGTTTTTTCATTAATATAAAAAAAGAATTAAACATTTAGGCTTTATTTACATTTACATTAAAATGCAAGATAATAATTTATAATTAATTATTGAAAATTAATACTAAATTAATTAATATGAAGTTTTTATATTTATTAATTTTTAATTACTTTTGAAGTAGTCATATTTTATAACATTCTAAATTAACCAGAGTAATGAAAAAGAAAATAACCTTAATCAGCATAGTATTATTTAATTTGTTTAGTCTTAATGCACAAGATTTCGAAGTTGCACCTGTTAAATTGAATTTTTCTGCAGAACCCGGAGAGACACAATCTAAAACTATAACAATAAGAAATCATGCAAATCGTAAAACTGCTTTTGTTGTAACACTTGGCGATTTTCAGCCTGACAGTAAAGGAAATAAGAAAAAAATGAAAGCTAATACAACTAAACATTCTTGTGCAAATTGGATTAGTATTAGTCCTGCCTTTTTTGAGCTAAATCCAAACGATGAAAAAACAATTACCGTTAATATGCAGGTTCCTGTTGATGATTATTCAACTCGTTGGGCAATGATTTATATTAAAACGACCCAAGAGCAAACAGCTTTCACTGCAGATAAAGAATTAAGAGCCGGTGTTACAGTTTCCGGTCGTATTGCTGTTTTGGTTTTTCAATCACCAAAATCAAATACTAATTATTCGGCAACAATTAATAATTTAATTGAAGTTACTGAAGCAAAAGATACTATTCGTAAGTTTACGGCAAATATTGATAATGTTGGCGATAAAATTATGCAATGTAAAGTTTATCTTATTGCATCAGATTTGCTAACTGCCGAAGAAACAAATTTTGACCCTATTACAATTGAATCTTATCCCAAATCATCTCAAACAGTTGAACTCAAAATGCCTAAAAATCTTTTGCCTAGCGGAAAATATGCATTAGCTGCTGTACTGGATTTTGGTAGCAAAACAAATTTGGAAGGAACTCAATTGTTGATTACTGTTCCGTAGTTGTTCATT
>JAGLDO010000170.1 GCA_023145555.1 Bacteroidales bacterium | reverse complement strand
AAATTAATATTTGTTTTTAGTTGTGTTTTTTGAGATGATGTATTGTTACAAAAGACCGCAATAAATTTAATTTTAGATATTGGCTACTAATTTAAAATTATACTCAATAATATCCTAATATTTACAAGAAAAGAATAACATTTTAGTAATAACTAGTGCAATCGTCCTCACTTGTTTTTTATAGATGCTGGCAAGCCAAAAATGTTTCTAATTTTCAAAATCTCAAAGATTTGGAAAATTTATTCCCTCTTTCGGATTTGCAATCCGAAAGTAAATCCCCCGCTACCGCACGATTGCATCGTGTGGTTTAAAGTCAAGCATCTCGCTTGTGTGTCTCGTCCTGAATTTAGTTTACACTTTTTATTTTTGCCAAAAATTTCACCAACAAATAATAAAAAATTATTACATTTGAAATTAAAATATTACCAGATGACCTTAAGGTTTTAAAAACCTTAAGGTCTATAAAAATTATTTGCTGAAATAAACTCAGCTTAACTTTATTCCTTTTCCGATAATGATTTAATATCTTTATTAATCTTATTAATACTCTTCTTTATATTTTTAACCTCTTTGGTAAGCTCTACTTTTACACTTTGAATTTCTAAATCAACTTCTTGTTTTGTTTCTACAACAATTCGTCTGCTTTTTTGTGGGAGTTTCGATAAAAAGATATAATTTAATAAAAACAAACACAACGAAATGGCAGCAAGTATAAAAAACGAAAGTTTAAATGTAAAAAAATTATCTTTTAACAATTGGTCGAGTCTTTCATTTTCTTTTTTTAATAAATCAATTTCAGTATTTGTTTTTAATATCGATTCTGAATTCTTCAAAATTATTTTTTTAAACGATTCAATATCGGAAGAAACATTGTCAATTTTTTCGTTTTGTTTTGTTAATGATTTTTTTTGAGAATACTTTAACGAATTTAATTTTTTATTTAATGAGGAATTGCATTTTTTTAAAGCAATAATCTCATTTTTTAACTCTTCTGACTTTTGTGTTTCTTCATTATTTTCTTGAGCAAAAAGCCCTACACTAAATAAAAATAAGAGAATAAATAAAATATTTTTCATGGGTTATAATTGTTTTTATAAAGATGCATCCGGAATTATTTTTTTAAATTCTTATAATTTATACACATCTTTGAGTTAGATTGTTAATTGTTTTATAATTATTTCTATAAATTTATAGAATTATTATATAATAACAAAAAAATATTTTCGCTTTTAAGAAAAAAAATTATTATAAATGATCAATTTCAATATTCTCTAAAGTAGTGTATGATTTCATTAAATTTGCTGTAAGGCATGAATGCACAGGTAAGATGCCAACAATATCGCCAATTTTTATTTTGCTCAAAAAATTATCGGTAGTTTTAATAATTCCGTGTTCTTGCGATAGTGAATATAAATACGTTTCATTAACAGGCTCAGACCAGCCGTTGTTTGAAAATTCTACAACCGGACCAAAATTTTTGTTGTTGTTTGAATCTATAATAAATTCTTTAGAGAGATGAACGCCACCACCATATATCACTATCTCGTTTCGTTTTGCATTAATATCGACAACAGGGCAAGCAAGAGCAACAGCAATTTGATTTGTTGAGCATGAGCCTAAATTGGCTTGCATAAAATCGTAAAAAACAAAATTACCCGGACGAATTTCGTCAATATCAGTAAAATTATTTGAAATGCTGCAAGATGGTGTATCTCCAATAGATGTTATAAGATTCTTATATTTATTAATATATCGCTTTTTAAGCTTACTGAATTGATTAATTGTTAAGTTATGAATGTCATTAATCTCTTCAACATTTTTGGCATGATAAGTATGTCCGTCGTGTGTTAAAAAGCCTTTAAAAGAAAGGACTGTACTTAATTCAATTTTATTAATTAGATTATCGATAGCCTCAGTTTCTTCAATTGCTATTCCCGAGCGATGATACCCTGTATCAGTCTTAATAAAAACGCTTACAGTAAATTTTAAATTGTCATTTAAAAATGGAATTATTGTATCGGAAGTAATAAGAATATTAAGCTTAATTTTTTGTGCAAGTTTGTTTATCTCATTTATTTCAAGAATGTTAACAGGAAAAGCAACAGTAATATCATTCCATCCGTTTTCAGCAAAATACTTAGCCATTTTAATTGATGAAACAGTGATAGAATTAATTCCGAACTTTTTAAACCAATCGCCAATAATTAATGATTGGTGTGTTTTGAAATGAGGTCTGAGCGTCAAATTATTATTCTCAGCTTTTGAAACCATCTTTTCAATATTTCTCAAACATTTTTCTTTGTCTAAGATTAATGTCGGTTTAGTAATATTCATTTCATCAATTATCCTAAAACTCCGAGAAGTAATTTACAAATAGCGAGATAAATAAAAACGCCGGATATATCGTCAACAGTAGTAATAAATGGACCTGTCGCCAAAGCAGGATCAATTTTAAATTTATTTAAAATAAGAGGGATGAAAGTTCCAAAAAGTGTTGCAAACAGAATTACAGAAAACAAAGCAATGCTAACTGAAATAGTAAGAACATAAGAATCTGATGTGAAAAAATTAAAAACCAAAATAATTGTAGATAAAATAGAGCCGTTTAATAATGCAATTAAAAATTCTTTTGATAATTTTTTAAAAGGGCTTTCAATACCAAGTGAATTATTTGCTAAACCCTGAATTATTATTGCCGATGATTGTATTCCAACATTACCGCCCATTCCGGTAATCATAGGAATAAACATAGCCATTTGTGGCAGAAATGATAGTTCGCCGGTAAATTGGTAAATTACACGGGAACTTAAAATCCCACCAAACATAGCAATAATAAGCCATGGCATACGAGCACGCGTTTGTACTAAAACACTATCGGAAGATTCAATATCTTCAGAAATACCTGACATCATCTGGTAATCTTTTCCGGCTTCTTCTCTAATAACATCAACAACATCATCAATTGTAATTCTTCCAACCAGTCGTCCAATGCTGTCTATTACGGGAAGTGCAACCAAGTCGTATTTGTCCATAATATTAGCGACCTCTTCAGATGGGGAATCAACATTAACAGAAATAACTTCTTTGTTATATGCAGTTTTTATATTTGTAGTTTCTGCTATTAGCAATAATTTTTTTAACGAAAGAGTACCTTTTAAAACATTATCATCATCAACAACATAAACAAAAAATACTTGTTCTACTTCTTCGGCTTGTTTTCGCATTTCACGAAGACATTTTGTAATGTTCCAGTTTTCGTTAACAGCCACTAATTCTTTAGCCATTAAACCACCGGCAGTGTCTTCATCGTAATTAAGCAAATCAACAATATCACTGGCTTGTTCAATATCATCAATATGCGTTAATATTTCTTGTTGAATCTTATTGGGAAGTGTTCCAATAATGTCTGCAGCATCATCAGAATCCATTTTATTTTTGATGATTTTTGCTATTATGTGACTGGGCAATGTTTTCAGAAATCTCTCACGAACATCATCTTCAAGTGCCACTAATACATCAGCAGATTTGTCAACATCAAGTAATAAATGAATAAATTTTGCTTCTTCAATATCTAATTCATCGTATATTTCTGCAATATCGGCAGCATGCAAATTTCCAATTAAATTCAAGGTGGTTTTTCCATCCTTTAATTCAATTGCCTCGCGTAAACTGTCAATAAATTCTTTTGTTAATTCAAAACGCATAATCTTGTTTTTTTATGTAGCCACCTTAATTAAATCCTTTTATAATTAGTGTTTGCATGAAAACGCCCATATTGTCATTTCGACTAAAAGGAGAAATCTCATAACATAGTGTATATAAGTTGAATGGGATTTCTTCTCCGCCAGCTGGCGGATTGAAATGACATCGCAACTAAAATTTTACGAGTTTTCGTGCCGGCACTAATTAAAACTAATAATGTCTCAAATTAAATTTTAAATTCAAATTCTAAATTTAATCTTTCTTAT
>JAGLDO010000017.1 GCA_023145555.1 Bacteroidales bacterium | reverse complement strand
TAGCAGATATTTGAGGGACAACACCAGATGCTAATATGTTACGTTCAAATATCTCTGCATAACCGGCAAGAGAGTTAACGCCTTCTTGAATTCTTGCTCCACCACTATCGTTAATTCCAATTATTGGAGCTCCAACTTTCATAGCCTGATCCATTACTTTACAAATTTTTTGTGCGTATGTTTCAGAAAGAGAACCACCAAAAACTGTAAAATCTTGAGCATAAATAAAAATAACACGTCCATCTATTGTTCCGTGACCTGTAACAACACCATCGCCATAAAATTTTGATTTTTCCAGACCGAAATCAGTACAACGATGAGTTACAAACATATCATACTCTTCGAAACTACCTTCATCTAAGAGCATCTCAATTCTCTCACGTGCAGTTAATTTGCCTTTATTATGCTGAGCATCAATCCTTTTCTCACCACCACCCATTCGAGCCTGTTCTCGTTTTTCAATTAATTCTTTTATTTTATCCAGCTTCGCCATGATTTAAATTAATTAATATTTATTTATTTTTATTTTCACAAAGTTCTGTTAATACTCCAAATGTTGATTTAGGATGTAAAAAACCAATTTCTAATCCTTCTGCACCATTTCTCGGCGTTTTGTCTATAACTCTAACACCGTTGTTTTCCGCGTCTTTTAAACATTGTCCAATGTTTTCAACTGCAAAAGCCATGTGGTGTAATCCCTCACCTTTTTTGGCAATAAATTTACCTATTGGTCCTTCAGGGTCAGTAGATTCTAATAATTCTATCTTGGTTTGTCCTACTTTGAAGAAAGCTGTTTTAACTTTTTGTTCTTTTACTTCTTCAATTGCATAACATTTCAATCCTAAAACGTTTTCGTAATAAGGAATAGCTTCTTCAAGGCTTTTTACAGCTATTCCAACATGCTCTATATGTGTTGGTTTCATTTTTAAAATGATTTTTAAATTTATTTGACAAAAGTATTAAAGTAAATAGGCTAATGCAATGATATATTGTTGTTTTTTAACATATAACAAAAAAATTTATAATTGAGTCCACTCCGAAAAGTATTAATGTTAAATTGCCGAGACATGACATATTTTCTATTATTCAGATTATCAGTAATTTAATTATACTATTTTTTATTACTACAAACATGTCATGTCTTTTGGAGTAATCTCATAATTTAAATAATTATTTTTTCAGAGCATCATAAAAAGCTCTCTGAATATTTGTTCTAACATTCATTTCTACCAATTTATGATTATCTTGATTTGGATTAATCCTATTTGATAAAAACACATATATAGTTTCATTCTTGGGATCAATCCACATCATGGTTCCGGTAAATCCTGTATGACCAAAACTTTTTGATGAAACACAGTGGTCGGTAGGTCCTTCTTTTGAAAAATCCATTTCAGGTTTATCAAAACCAATTCCTCTTCTGTTTCCTTTTTTACAAAACGGACATGAAGTAAAATATTTTACTGTTCGTGGTTTAAAATATTTTTGTTCTGCATATTGTCCTTTTTGTAAAAACATTTGTGCAACTTTAGCCAAATCGTTAGCATTAGCAAACAATCCAGCGTGACCGGCAACACCTCCTAACATAGCAGCACCCGGATCGTGAACATATCCATGTAGCAATTGTTTCCGAAATAAAGTATCGTTTTGTGTTGGTATAATTTCATCTCTGTTAAACTTTTCTAATGGGTTAAAACAAATTTTGTTAGCGCCAAGAGGTTTGTAAAATTTTTTTGTAATATAATCTTGTAATGGCTGTTTTGTAATTTTTTCAATTATTTGATATAAAAAATAATAACCTAAATCACTATATTTATAACCATTCTCTTCTATTAAACATGTATCAATAATACTTTGATAAATACTATCACGATAGCTGTTGAGAATATACAAGCTATCGCAAATTTTAACAGAATAATTTTCCGAATAAGTTTTGCTATATATGCTACTTTTTAAACTGTCATCAACCAATGTATTTAAATAAAAAGGAATCCATGGTCTTAGTCTTGCCTGATGAGTTAACACATCAATTATTTCAATGTTTTTTTTGTCTGTAGTGTCAAGATAACATAAATAATCAGACAATTTATCATCAACCTCAAACTTGTGCTCGTCTTTTAGCTTCATTAATGATGCTGTTGTTGATGCTACTTTAGTAATTGAAGCTATATCATAAATATCATTGTTTTTAACAGGAATAGAATCTGAATAAGTATGATAGCCAAAAGATTTATGATAAAAGACAATCCCTTTTTTTGCAAATAATATTTCACAACCGGGTGTTGCTTTTTGGTTAATTGCATCTAAAACGATTGAATCAATTTTTTGGATTTTTTTTTTATCAATACCCAACTCTTGAGGAACTGAATATTTTAGGCGTATTTGTTTTTTTAAAATTATACCTGAATTTATTTTAAACTGCTTTGTTGCTGTTACAGGCAATTTACCTAAAGCAGGTATTCCTCCAAATAATAACTGAGCCGACATTTTTTGTGTGAGTTTATTATCTTCATACGACATTAATAATGCATGAATATTATTAATGTTTTTGAAATAACTCAAACTGTAAGGATTTGCAAAAACAGTTAGAACTACATTTGTTTTGTCAGATAAATTATTAACAAAATCAATTGTTTGTTGAGTAATTCCAAATTTTCTTGAAGGTCGCATATCTGTATTATGAATACTCACAATTACCAAATTATATTGAGAAAGAGAATCTGTCAATGAATCGAATTGATTTTTGTCTGCGTTTTTGTTTATATTAAAATTACTAATTGAATTATATAGGTTTAGTTGCTTTTGAAATGAATTTTCAGATTCGGAACCAACAGCAACAGATGCCATTTTTAAAGTATCTAATTTTTTAAAAGGGATTAGATTGTTATCGTTTTTTAGAAGAGTTAATGATTTTTCAACTAATTTTTGTTTAATATAAAGAGTTTTTTCATTATTCAGATCAAAATATAAATTTTCAATTTCTACAGGTTTGTAATTGTCAAGACCTTGCCATTTTTTTGCTGCAATAACTTTTTTACATTTCTCATCAATTTCGTTCCACGAGATAATACCATTTTCAATTGCAATTTTTATTTTATTTATTGCTTTAGGCACATCTTGAGGAAACAATAAAATATCATTTCCTGCGACTAATGCTTTAACCTCAATATCTCCGGGTTTATAATATTTTGTTACACCTTTCATATTTAATGCATCAGTAAAAATTAACCCTGAAAATTTTAATTTCTTCTTTAATAAATCAGTAATAATTTTTTTAGATAGTGTTGAAGGTAAGTTCTTAGTATTATCTAAGGCAGGAATATAAAGATGAGCTACCATAATAGAACCTAAACCTTTGTTAATAAGAAATTTAAACGGGTATAATTCTACTGATTTTAAACGCGAATAAGATTTCTTAACAACAGGCAAAGTTTTATGAGAATCTGTATCGGTATCGCCGTGACCGGGAAAATGTTTTGCTGTTGCTAAAACATTATTATCCTGAAGTCCCATCATATAAGCCAAGCCTTTGTATGCAACATTTTGCTTATTTTCACCAAAAGAACGGCTGTTAATAACAGGATTGTTTGGGTTATTATTAACATCAATTACAGGAGCAAAGTTCACATTAATATTCATTCTTTTGCAATTATGTGCTATTGCCTCACCCATTTCGTAAATCAAACTATTGTCTTGTATTGCACCTAAAGTCATTTGTCGGGGAAAACGAATTGTGCTGTCTAAACGCATAGCCAATCCCCATTCAGCATCTGTAGCAATCATTAAAGGTGTTTTCGAAATTGATTGATAATAATTTGTGAGTTTTGCTTGACGAACAGGACCTCCCTGAAAAAAAATCAATCCACCAATTTTATATTCATTTATTAGTTTCGTTATTTTATTTACATGATTTGAATCTTTATTTGAATATGCAGCAATCATAAACAATTGTGCAATTTTTTCATCATTAGATAAAGAATTATAAACGGAATCTATCCAAGCAGATTTTATTTTTTCAAAAGGTGGTTTTTTCTTAAAATCATTTGGTTTATTATCATTATTTGAATGTAAAAAACTTGTATTTAAAACTATTATTATAATTAATGTAATTAATTCAATTCCTTTTTTTATCATAATTTTTATTCTATTTCTTTAAAAATTTCGAAGTTGCTAAATTGTTATATTCTATTGACTTTTAATAATATAAAATAAATTAACTTATTACTTTTTTTAAAAAATATTAGCATTATTTGTTGTTAATATCATATTTATTCATCCAACAAATCGGGTCTTAATTTTTTTGTTCTTTCCAATGCTTGATCAAAACGCCATTTTTCAATCTTTTTTGTATTTCCCGTTAAAAGAATATCAGGGACTTTCCAATCGTTATAAATTTCAGGGCGTGTATATACAGGAGGAGACAAAAGATTGTCCTGAAAACAATCTGTTAATGCTGATGTTTCGTCAGAAATTACGCCTGGGATAAGTCTTATAATGCTATCGCAAATAACCGCAGCAGCCAACTCTCCACCGGTTAAAACATAATCGCCAATTGAAATTTCTTTAGTAATATAATGGTCTCTTATACGCTGGTCAATTCCCTTGTAATGTCCACACAATAAAATAATATTTTGCTGAATTGAAAGAGTATTTGCAATCTTCTGGTTATATTTTTCTCCATCGGGGGAAGTATAAATTATTTCATCATACTTGCGTTGTTTGGTCAAATTCTCAATGGCTAAAGCTATTGGTTCTATTGTCATAACCATTCCTGCTTCTCCACTATATGCATAATCGTCAACTCGTTTGTGTTTGTCTTTTGAAAAATCTCTAATATTGTGAATGTGTATTTCAACAAGTTTTTTTTCTGTGGCTCTGCTAATAATAGAGTGGCTCAATGGACTTTCTAATAATTCGGGTAAAACCGTCAAAATATCTATTCTCATATTTTTTTATTGTTGATGCACCTTAATATTATATTATTATTGTTCATAATATTAAGGTAGAAAAAAAACTACAAAAATTATTTTAGATTTTTGTTAAATAATGCTATTATTTTGAATGTAAATTTATAACATGTAAATGTTAATTCATTAATTTTTCATATATTTATTTTATTATTTATAGTAATTATTAAAAAAACACATATAGTGTTGATTTTTAATAATTTAAGCTAAAGAGAAAAGGGATTAGGAAAAAAAAAATAATTAATATTATAAAATACTTTGAGTATTAATAGTTAAATATATATTTTCGTATCTTAAAACAAAAAAATTAGTTTTATTAAATATGTTAATAAAGCTTCTTAACAAAGTAGAATTGATGGAAAATAAAGATTTGAGTAAGCAAGAAATTAATAATTCAGAAAACACATCTGAAAAGATAAGTGAGAATTCAGTTAAAGAATCTGAAAAGACTGTAAATGAAAAAACAGACAAAACAGAAAAGGCAGAAAAAACGACGAATATAGTTGAAGATGCCAAAACTGATGAAACACAACAAGAAGGTGTTGAATTAAAAGAATCTTCTGAAATTAAAATAATAGCGGAGAAAAGTGAGAAATCACTTAATAATCCGATAGTTGAAAATATTGAATTGATATCTCCTAAAAAAAATGAAGAAGAATTGGAAATCGAAGAAAATTCAAAAAATGATTATTCTGCTTTAAGCAAAGAGGAATTAATATCAACACTTGAGAAATTTATTGAAGAAAGTGATATTGAAAAAATAAAATTTGATGTAGATAACATTAAAATTAATTTTTACAAAAAACATAAAGCTGAAATTGCTGCAAAAAAGAATGACTTTGTTAAAGAGGGAGGTGATGCGGATGATTTTGTAATAGAAGAAGACCCTGACGAAACAAAATTTAAGGAAATATACAAAAAGTATAAAGCATTAAAAACAGAGTATAACGAAAAACAACAACAAGAAAAAGAAAATAATTTAGAGGTCAAATATTTAGTTATTCAAAGCATTGAAGATCTTATTAACAAAAAAGAGACTTTTGATAAAACTTTTCATGAATTTAGAGAATTACAAAAACGTTGGAGAAAAATAGGATTAGTACCTCAGAAAGAATTAAGACGTTTATGGGAGAAATATAACTACACCGTTGAGAGATTTTATGATTTTGTAAATATTAATAAGGAATTAAGAGATTTAGATTTTAAGAAAAATTTTGAAAAAAAAATTAAGCTTTGTGAAAAAGCTGAAGAGTTGTCACTGGAACCTTTTACCACAAAAGTATTTGCTACACTACAGGAATACCATAATCAATGGAGAGAAATTGGTCCTGTGCCAAAAGAAAACAGGGAAGATTTATGGCAACGATTTAAAGAAGCAACAACGAAAATTAACAAAAATCATCATGAATATTTCCAAAAAATAAAAGAAGATCAAGAAAATAATTTTAAATCGAAAACGATTCTTTGTGAAAAAGTTGAGAATGTTACAACTTTAAATCTGATTAAACACAAGAAGTGGGAAGAAAAAACACATGAAATTATTGAAATTCAGAAACTTTGGAGAACAATTGGCTTTGCCCCAAAAAAGCACAACAATAAAATCTATAGTCGTTTTGTTATTGCTTGTGATTTGTTTTTTAACAAGAAACGTGAATTTTACGAAAAACTTAAAAATGAACAAGAAGACAATTTGCAATTAAAAACCGATTTGTGCGTTCAAGCCGAGGCTTTGAAAGAAAGCTCTGAATGGAAAAAGACGAGTGCAGATTTTATTCAATTACAAAAAAGATGGAAAGAAATAGGCCCTGCTCCCAGAAAAATTGCTGAAAAAATTTGGAAACGCTTCAGGACAGCATGTGATTACTTTTTTAACAAAAAATCTGAATTTTATTCTACTCTTGGAGAAAAAGAAGAGGAAAATTTAAAAATAAAAGAGCAATTAATTGAAGATTTAATAAATTTTGAACCTAAAGATGATCAAAAAGAGAATTTGAAAATATTATTTGAGTTCGAGAAAAATTGGACACAAATTGGTTATGTCCCTTTTAAAAAGAAAGACGAACTTCAAAAAAGGTTTAAAAATGCACTTAATGAAATTTTCAGTAAACTAAATATTGACAGTCAAGAAAAAGATTTAATTGAATTTAAGAACAAAATGAATGACATTTCTTCATCAAAAAATTCAAGAAATAGAATTGATAGAGAAAGAAGTTCAATTATTACAAAACTGAAAGAATTGGAGAATGAAGTTTTGTTATTTGAAAACAATTTAGGGTTCTTTGCAAAATCGAAAAACGCAGATGTTCTTATTGCAGATATGAATAAAAAAACAGAGAAACTTAGGAACGAGATAACAACTCTTAAACAGAAATTAAGACTCTTAAATAATTTGTAATTATTTAAGAAAATGTTACTTTATTTAAATAATAAAAAGGTCAATAATCGAAAAGTCGCTAAGCGGTTAACT
>JAGLDO010000169.1 GCA_023145555.1 Bacteroidales bacterium | reverse complement strand
TCAACTTTCAACCTTCTGCACCTTTTCTTTTAGTAAAAACCTGTCATAAAGAAATAAACCTACAACAGTAATAATACCAATTGCAGTAATAACATACCATATTTTTGAAGGATGATATTTTTCCCAAAGCATATTTGTCAATGTTTGATTGTCAACGCCGATTAGTTTAGCGGCACGATTAAAATAATCATTTTGAGTAAAATTAGCTGATATTTGAGGAATATCTAAACCTCTGCTTGCTACTTCTGTTTTTAAAAGACTGACTTTATCAGATATTGAGCCGTATAAATTACCTGAAATTAATCCGGCAAAAAAATTCCCCCCTGCCATTGGAATAAACGAACATCCCATATATAAAGCCGTTTTATCTTTCGGTGCTATTTTACCGATATACTCAGTAATCTTTGGTGAGCTTGACATTTCACCAACAGCAAACATAAAAATTGAAATAAATAAGTAAAATCCGTTTTGTGTTGCAAATGTTAAACCCATGCCAATTGAACAAATAAAAATACCTGTAATCATGGCATTTAAAGGTTTCCATTTCATCACTAATGAAGATATTAAAATTTGAAAAATAATAATATAACCTGCATCAATATCAGTCATAATTTCCGGAGCAATAATACCATCTTTAGTGCCAATTGCTGCGGCAAGATTTGGTGAGAATGACGCTATTGCATTGTAAATCATCGAAGTATCAATCCATTGGTCGATAAAAACAGGCAGTGTATAAAATAACTGATTATACATTGTCCAAAATCCAATAATCAATATTAAAAATATCACAAATTTTACATCTTTCAATGTATTACCGATATTTCTTAAAATTGTTAATATTGTTCTTCCAAGTTTTTCAACATTTTTTTCGCGTGTAGGCTCTTTATAAAAAAATAAAACAATAATAAAATTTATTGCTATCACAATTGACGACATAATAAAAACATAATGCCAATTATGAACTCGTAATTTTGAAGCAATCAATGGTGCGATAAATGCACCAATATTTACCATCATATAATAAATACCAAATCCTATTGATGAAGTTTCTTCATTTGTTGTTTTACTAATTGTAGCTGCAATTATGGGTTTAAACAATGCCGCTCCAAAAGCTACATATAAGAATACAATAAACATTGAAGTGTAAGTTTTAAAACAGCCCATCATAAAATATCCTGTTGAGAGAATTGCAAAAGAAATTAACAAAACTTTTTTATAACCAATTTTATCTGCAATCGCACCTGTAAAAACAGGTAAAAAATAAAGTATTGCAGTACCAATACCCATTATTAATCCCTTTTGCACTTGTGAAAATCCCAAAGCTCCTGTATCTCTCGAACCGGTTAAATACAATGCAAAAACCATAAACATACCATACCATGCCCAACGTTCAAATAATTCCATTGTGTTTGCAGACCAAAACGTTTTAGGAAATTTCTTTAAAACTTTACTTAATCTCATAGTTATTTTATTTTTAATAAATTAAATTTTCTAACGTCATTATGAGTAAAAATATTTGTTTCTTCTTGCATTTAGAAAAAACTTGGAAACGTCCGTAGGACTTACCAACGTTGTTTTAAGTTTATTAGACGTTTTTTGTTCCTCACCGGACGACGAAAAGTCTAATATTAC
>JAGLDO010000168.1 GCA_023145555.1 Bacteroidales bacterium | reverse complement strand
TCTCAACATAAATATCAAACCCCGACTTCTTCATAAAATAATATCGAAACATAATCGACAACCTCGTTTGAAGGAATTACTTCACCCGAATTACCTCTGCGTAATATTTTTGAGCACGGATTTTTTGATACTAGTTTTGAATATTCAACTAATGACATAATTGGTCCATATCCACAAACAGATAAGTGCTTTTCGCGAACAACATTATTTATGGCTTTTGAATCTAAATTTTCAATATTATCTAAAACAAAATTGTCTAAATATTTTCCTTTTTCAGGCTCAACATAATGAGAAAAATCAGATGATGCAATAATTAAAATATTACGGTTTAATTTCTGATTGGCATTATAAATACCATCAGCCAATAATTTAGCATTTTCATAATTTTGATGCGACATGGTTATCGGGATTATCTTAAACTCATAATCTAAAAAATACTGCAAAAGCGGTAACATAACCTCTCCTGAATGTTCATATTTATGAGCTTCGGTTGATACTGAAAAAGGCAAGTGAGACATAAAATCAGTATCTAAACTAACAGCACCAAAAGGTGTTTCCCAAAAATCGTTGCTGTCTAAATCAATATTATAGCCATAGCCGGTATGATTAGGATTAATAATAATAATTGTATCATATTGAAGGGATGCATTTTTTATAATATCGAAAAAATGAACTGCTTCATAAGCTGAAAACATATACCCTGCATGAGGCACAACGCCTCCGATTATTTTGTGCTTTGATAAACTTAAGTCAATATTTTTCTTTTCTTTAAGATAAATTGAGTTAATTAACTTCTCTAATTCCTTTCTATCATCCGGGTAAAACTTTCCGGCTACGGTTGGCTTTCTAATTTTCATGAGTATATAATTTTAATTTCTTGTCTTTTTTCTACATAACACAATAAATAGAACACAGATAAAGCAGATTAAACTGATAATCACTGATAAATAAAACATTAAACTCTCAACTTTATGAACTTTATATGAATTTTATGAATATCCGTATCTACCTATAATATTTACGAAAAGCCTGTCATTTCGAAGCGAGGCACGAGAGAGGAATCTCCTTTTTAATTGATGGGGATTCCTTCTCCGCCAGCTGGCGGATCGGAATGACAATCAATAACAAACCTTATTAGGTATTCATACTGATAATCGCTGATAAATAAAACAAATTTCACTCTTAATTATTTTTTTCACAGAGACGCACGACCGCGCGTCTCAACATTAAACATTAAACTTTAAACCATCACAACCTTATTCCCACAGTATTTGCACTTTCCCATTTTATCAATACCATTAGTTTGAACTAAATACCTCTGGCGAATAATTACCGTTTTGCCACAATTATTACAAATTGTGTTTTCACCATCGTTTATTGACGCATTTCCGAGATACACATAATTAAGATGTTTTTTTGCTATCTCGAACAACTCTAAAAGTTTATCAACAGGAGTTGACTCAATTTTTAATTGATACATAGGAAAATATCTTGAGATATGTAATACTGTATTTTCCCCTAACTCATTTGCAATCCACTTAACCATATCTTCAAAAACTTCAACATCATCATTTAAAGTAGGAATTACCAAATTTGTTAATTCAATATGTTTATTTCTTTTGCTTAAAAACTTCAGGTTGTCTTTTACAGGTTGCAAATGTGAAGAAGTTATTTTTTTATAAAAATCTTCTGTAAACGCTTTTAAATCAATACTAAAAGCATCAATGTAAGGTAAAATCATTTCTAATGGTTTTCTGTTAATATAACCATTAGTAACCATTACATTTTTTAAATTTTTCTTTTTTGCAATTTTTGCAATTTCTTGCATGAATTCAAACCAGACAATTGGTTCATTGTAAGTGTAAGCAATCCCAATGTTATTTTTATCTTTTAAAGCTAATTGAAGAATTTCTTCAGAACTAATATTTCTAATGTAATGATAATCAGAGACAGATGTTTGAGAGATTTCCCAGTTTTGACAAAACTCACATTGTAAATTACATCCAACACTACCAACCGACAATATATTTCTTCCCGGGTAAAAATGATATAAGGGTTTCTTCTCAATAGGATCGTTACTTATTGAAGATATTTTATCGTAAACTTCTGAATACAGAACTCCTTTGTTGTTAATTCGCACTCTACATACACCTCGATTACCATCAGAAATAATACAATTATGAGGACATAAAGTACATTTAACTTTATTATTGGATAATTTTTCGAAAAAAAGAGCTTCTTTCATTTTTGATAAATTAAATAAAAAATTTAAAAAATAATGAACTAATATTATTTATTTACATATGATGTATATAATTAATAATCAATTTTATACAAACGGAATAAATCACAAAATATAAAATCAAAAATTTTCAGTTAACACTGTAAAATATACGAAATTTTACTCGGCAAAAAAAATAATAAATTATATAAAGCATACCTCGAAATACAAACGCATGATATGACGGAAAAAAATTAAGAAGAAAATTTTTCAATTACAAACTCTAAACTACTCTGAAAACATTGCTGTTCGGGATTTGTAATCCTAAATTAATAAGCTGTATATTAATGCTTTCGGATTACAAATCCGAAAGAAAAGATTTTTTATTTTGTCATGCTGAACTCGTTTCAGCATCTGTTTATAAAATTAATAATGGGATTCCGAAACAA
>JAGLDO010000167.1 GCA_023145555.1 Bacteroidales bacterium | reverse complement strand
GAGGCTTATGGTGTAATAACCGAATTTTTAGCTCAAAAACATCTTACTCCTAACAATCTTACTAAGTTAATAAAGGTTGATACCATGCTTGAGCGTAAAGATAAAATGAGTGAATTTGCTGATGGATTTATTACTATGCCCGGAGGATTTGGAACTATGGATGAGCTGTTTGAAACACTTACAGCAGCTCAATTGGGTTTTACCAAAAAACCCATTGGTATTTTAAATATAAACGGATTTTACGATAGTTTGTTTACCCTTTTAGATAACATGGTTAAAGAAAAATTATTGTTAGAGCCTCATAGAAAAATGTTGATAAGTAGTGAATCTCCCGAAAAACTTATCTCAATGATGAATAATTATAAAGCTCCAAAAGTTGGTAAATGGATTGATAAGATTATTGAAGAGAATTAATTTATAAACTTGAGAATACTAAATTTTTTGCAATTCATCAAAACTCTGTTTGTTTTTGACTTGATGTTGAGCAAAGTTGTAGCTTTTATAATTTTATGTTTTCAAGGTTTTTTCTATTGTCAGATATTGAAACTAAATTAATTATATCTTCGTCTATTTCGAAATAGATTGAAGTTAATTTAGCAACAATAGCTCGTCTTACTGAATTTGAGTCGGTTGATAATGGAAACAATTTTGGGTTAGTCCTAATAATACTAAGTTGTTTGTCAAATTTTTTAGCAAATTTTCGAGTATCTTTTTCAGAGAATTTTAGTTCTAAGTAGTTAATTATCTCTTTAAGTCCAAGCAAAGCCTCATTCCGACCAAATTAATTTATAAGTATTTTTCATAAAATTTTTTCGCTGTTTCGTGGGAATGAACGTTTCCTTTTTCAATATCTTTTAATCCTCTATTAATTGAGTTTTTTTCTTCAATAGATATTTCATCCCATCAATCAGAAGTTTTTGTATAATTATCATGAATCATCTTTAATTTTTCAATTATTGAAGAATCTTGTAATTTTGCAATCCATTCTATTAAGCTGAGTTTCTCTGTCTGTATATTCATTTTAAATTGCTTTTTACAAAGATAGTTAAATAAATTAATAGAAATAATCAAGGTTTGTCAGTATCCAATATACCATTATTTATAAAATAATTTGTATTGTAATAATATTGAGACTACTTCGAAAAGGCTTCATAGCCGTCATTGCGAGGGTGAAGCCCGAAGCAATCTGTTGACAATAAACATGTAGGGATTGCTTCTCCGCCAGCTGGCGGATCGCAATGACGAAAAACATTTTTCGGAGTGGCTTCAATATTTGATAGTCTAATTTTTTTTCAATGCTAATCAATTTATAAACTTAATCGTGCAAGCGGCGTAACATCTTGCCCTACAAAATCATTATTCAAATATTTAAAATACCCGGTAATAGCAATCATAGCTGCATTATCTGTACTAAATTCTTTATTTGGCAGAAAAACATCCCAGTTATTATTTTTTGCATTTGATACTAAGGTGTCTCTTAACTCTGAATTAGCAGAAACACCACCCGAAATAGCAATTTGTTTTATTCCTGTTTGCTTAATAGCTTTTTTTAACTTATCCATTAATATTTCAATAATGGTATATTGAATTGAAGCAGCAAGATCAGCTTTGTTTGCGGTAATAAAATCAGGATTTTCTTTAATATTATCTCTAATAAAATATAAAAAGGCAGTTTTTAATCCGCTAAAACTGTAATCCAGATTTTTTATTCGTGGCTTAGTAAATTTAAAAGCATGTTTATTTCCTGATTTTGCAAGCTTGTCAATTAAAGGACCTCCGGGATAAGGTAGCCCAAGTATTTTTGCGCATTTATCGAAAGCTTCTCCGGCGGCATCGTCAATTGTTTGCCCTATTACCTCCATCTCCAAATAGTCTTTTACAATCACAATTTGGGAATGACCGCCTGAAACCAATAAACATAAAAATGGGAATTCGGGCATTTTGTTTTCTTCTTTCAAGAGTTTTATAAAATGAACTAAAATGTGACCTTGTAAGTGGTTCACTTCAATTAAAGGAATATTTCTGGCTAAGGCAAAGCCTTTGGCAAACGATGTGCCAACAATTAATGAGCCAAGCAAACCCGGACCACGAGTAAAAGCAATTCCATCAATATCTTTTTTGGCTATGTTTGCTTTTTTTATTGCATGTTCAACAACCGGAACAATATTTTGTTGATGTGCTCTTGATGCTAATTCAGGAACAACACCTCCATAAGCTTTATGAACATCTTGATTGGCAATAGTATTAGATAAAAGAACTCCATCTTTAATAATTGCTGCTGAGGTATCATCGCATGATGACTCAATTCCTAAAATTATACTCATAGTTTATATTTTGTGCTTCGGCAAGCTCAGCCGAACTTTTTTTTCTAATAATATTAATGACAAGCAATGACTATTTATAACAATAAATTCGACACTTCCTTATGTTTCAGATACAGTAAGTTTTATCAATGGCAATAATCTTATATTAAAATTATAAATTTAATCGTTTATTGTATAACAATTTAACAGTTTAAGAGTTTAAGAGTTTAGCAATTTAACAATCTTATTATTAACTTTATGCCCTTAATTTCGTATTTTTGAATAAAGTCCAAAATTATTAAAAAAACATCTAAAATATTAATAATTTCTTTTTTTGCCATTTTTTTATGGCTGATAACTTCGTATGTTATTTTACAAAGCACTTATATTCAGACCTATGCTACAAAAAGTATTGCTCATTTTTTATCTAAAAAATATAATATAAATGTTTCTGTCGAAAATGTTGATATAGCCTTTTTTAACCAGATTGTTCTTAAAGGTGTTTATATTTCAGATCAATCTAATGATACCCTCATATATGTTAAAAAACTGAAAGCCCGTTTAAAATCAATAGATTATTCTAATAAAAGTTTAATGTTAAAAAGTATTGTTTTTGATAACTCCTGTTTGAAAATAAGCAAAGATTATCTTAATAATTATAATTATTCTTTTTTATATGATGCTTTTAACTCGTCTGATACTACAAAATCTGAATGGAATTTTTATTGTAATAACTTTAAAATTACGAATTCTTGTTTTTCTTATAAATCAGAGAGATGGGTGATGAGCGACAGCCAATTAATTAATTTTGAGGATTTATATTTAACAGGATTAAATTTTAATTTAAACGATATTTATGTTGATACAAATTCCTTTAATTTTAAAATTAATAATTTAAAATTAAAGGATAAAAGTGGATTTAGAATAAATAATTTTTCTGTCTCGGCAAGAATATATCAACAAAATATAGTATTAAACAATTTACAGTTAAACACTCCTGCGAGCAGTTTTAATACTAAATTTTTCACCCTAAAATTTAATGAATTATCTGACTTTCGTAATTTTAAACGAAAGGTCAGATTTAATGTTCGTTTTGGAGAATCGAAAATTGGCTTGTTAGATTTATTATATTTTATACCAAATTATAAAAATGTAAATCAATCATTTTATTTCTCCGGTAATTTAAAAGGAAAGGTAAATAAATTCAGGGCAAGAAACTTAAAAATTCATTATGGTAAACAAACTTACCTGTATGTAAATTTGTCAATGACAGGTTTGCCTGAGTTGGAAAAAACTTTTATGTATTTAAATGTGAATAAGTTGTATACAAATAAAAAGGATTTAGAAACATTACAATTATATAAAAATTTATCAAAAAAGAATTTAAAAATTTCTAAAAGCATTGGCAATTTAGGAAACATAACTTATAAAGGAAATATAACGGGTTTTGTTTACGACTTTGTATCGTATGGTAAATTTAACACCGATTTGGGCGATATATCTACAGATATTTCTATAAAAACAAATTTAGAAAATGAAAAAATAAATTTTGACGGAAGTGTTAAATCACGGAAATTTAATTTAGGCAAATTAGTAAATCAAAATAAAATTTTTGGAAATATTAATCTTAATACAACAATTAATGGTTCTGTTTATAAACAGAAAGAAGTAAATGCCCGATTGAATGGAACTTTGGGTAAAATTGAATTTAATAATTATGTGTTAAAAAATGTGGAAGTTGATGGTGACCTTTCAAATAAAAAATTTACAGGAAACGTAATTATTAATGACCCAAATCTTGAAATGGAGTTTTTGGGAGATGTTGATTTTTCTCAAGAAATTCCTTTATTCGATTTTACTGCAGATATAGCAAACGTTAATTTATACAAATTAAATATTGATAAAAAAGACAGCTCATCGAATTTATCTTTTTTATTTATCGCAAAGTTTAAAGGTGATTATTTTGATAATGCCGACGGTGAAATAAATATATATAAAACAAAACTTTTAAGGAATGATAAAGAGTTAGATATTAAAGAAATTTTGTTCTTATCAGAAATAAAAGATAGTTCTAATCATATTTTGCTTAAGTCAGATTTGATTGATGCTGAAATTATTGGAAATTATAAACCAAAATCTATTATAAAGTCTTTTAAAAATTTAATTTATGTTTACCTGCCTGTTTTAAAGAAAGATACGATTGTTGAAGATTCGGCAATAATCAATAATTTTAATTTTACAATTAATTTAAAAGATGTAAACCCAATTACAAAGATCTTTTTTCCAAAACTTCAAATTGCCAAAAATACACTTATAAGCGGAGGTTATAAATCAGCTGTTAAAAAGATTTTTGTTGAAACAAAAACAAATAACTTGGTTTTTTCAGGCAACAGGTTTACCGATTTCACTTTCAAATTAAATTCAAACAACAGTGTTGTTTCTGTTGATGCCGGATGTAAGAAACTTTCTTATTTAAAAAAGTACAGTTTAAAAAATGTTGGTATATCATCAACTGTTACAAACAACAAACTCGGGTTTGCCTTAAAATGGTTTAATAAAGACACTTCCCAATATAGCGGAGACATAAAAGTAAACACAGAGCTTTTTAAATCATCTAATCCAAAACTAATAGCAGCCAATATTTTAATCCCCAAATCAAAAATTATTATTAACGATAGTGTGTGGATTATTAATAAAAGTAACATTAAAGTTGATTCTTCATGTTTTAAATTTGAAAATTTTCTTATAGAAAATAAGAATCAACGTATTTCAATAAATGGAAAAATATCGGAAAATAAAAATGATGTTTTATTTACAGGGATAAGTAATCTTGATTTTTCAAATATTAATACAATTATAAATAATGATAATTTAAAGATTGCCGGTATTATGAGCGGTGATGTAGAACTTACTAATTTATACGACAGCCTGCTTATTGATTCGAAATTCGAAATAAAAAATATTTTCATTAATGGAAAAAGAATTGGCGACATTAATGCAATTAGCGAATGGGACAATAATTCAAAAATGATAAATGTTAATGCTTCTGTAATTGACGATAAGTTTAAAACTTTTGTTATGAGCGGAAATATTATTCCTAGTACAAAACAGTTAGATTTTGATATGAGTTTTAATCAAAC
>JAGLDO010000166.1 GCA_023145555.1 Bacteroidales bacterium | reverse complement strand
CGTATTGAATTTTATAAAAATATCGATAAATCAGTATTGGATTTATTCCCCGAAAAATTTTCAAGGCAAGAAGCTTTAGAGATAATTAGTAATATTGACAGTAAAAAAACAAATAACGAAACAACCAAAGTTGCGTTATTTGATATCTTCGATACTAACTATGATATTTCTTTTGAAGAGAATATTGAAATAAATAATCGGGTTATCTTCCCAAGATCAAATGCAGAAGTTATGGGTATGGAGGATGTCAGATTTGTGAAATTTTCAGATGGAGATAAACCAAAATATATTGGAACGTACACTGCTTATAATGGCAATAATATTCGCCCTCAAATAATAGAAACAGAAGACTTTAATTATTTTAAAATCAATTCGTTATATGGTAATGCTGCGTTTAATAAAGGTATGGCTCTTTTCCCTGAAAAAGTTAATGGTAAATATGCAATGATTGGCAGACAAGATGGAGAAAACATATCAATAATGTATTCTGATAATCTTTATTTCTGGGATAGTTACAAGGTAATACAAAAATCACAATACGACTGGGATTTCTTACAATTAGGAAATTGTGGCAGTCCAATTAAAACATCAATGGGGTGGCTACTTATGACACATGCTGTTGGGCCTCTTAGAAAATATGTTATGAGTGCTTCTTTGCTTGACTTAGATAATCCCGAAAAAGTTTTGAGCACATTGAATAAACCTTTTTTCATTCCTAACGAACATGAACGTGTAGGTTATGTGCCTAATGTAGTTTATACTTGTGGATTTTTACAACATTACGGCAAACTGATTATACCATATGCTTTGTCAGATATTTCATCAAGTTTTGCAATTGCTAATATTGAAGAAATATTAGATGAACTAAAATCAAACAAATTGCTATGCGAAAAGAAATAATTATTTTAATATTATTATCATCATTTTTTTTAAGCTCATGTGATAAAACATATGTAGATAATAGTTCTTTAGTAAATACTAATCATTTAGAACAATTATATCAGGAAATTAATATTAATGATAATAATTTAGGTACAATTTGGATTTATTGCAATGCGCCTAATTATGAGGTTGTTACCGACGACGACGAAGGGTATACTTGCGTTGATGATGTTTCGCGAGCTTTAGTCTTTTATTGTCGCCAATATAAAATTAAACCGGAAATAAAATATCTTAAAAAAATACAATCATTGACAAATTTCATTTTATATATGAAAGCTGACAATGGTTATTTTTACAATTTTATGTTTCCAAATGATGAAATAAATACAACACATCAAAATAGTGTACCCACTCCCAATTTTTGGTCATGGCGAGCTTTGTGGGGTTTGTCTGAGCTTAATATGCTCGAATCTCCTGAGCTTGATGATTTAAAAAGCAAAACAGCTCCAATAATGGAAAAATTAATTGAAAAAATAAATCAACAATTTTCTAAACCATCAGAAACAACTATAATTGATGGTATTAATATAACTCAATATGCAATATCCCCGGGAGCTGATCAATTGTCAATTATTATTGTTGCACTTACTAATTATTATCAGACAAATAAATCGGCAATGGTTAAAAATTTAATCTTAAATTTAGGTCAGGCACTAACCAAAGACCAATTTGGTGATAAAGACACATTCCCGTATTATGCTTTTATGAGTTGGGGTAATAAGTGGCATGCTTGGGGAAATATGCAAGCTTATTCTTTATTATATTCAGGAAGAGTTTTGCAAAATAATACATTTATTAATGCAGGATTGAACGAAGTAAAATATTTTTATCCCTATTATATTGAAAAAGGATTTATACATCATTTCAGCATAGTAAATAATAATGATTCTTTAGTGATGGATGATTATAGCCGGTTCCCGCAAATATCATATTCTATAACTCCAATGATATATGCCTCTTTAGAAGCTTATGCAATTACTAAGGATAATAATTTTGCAAAAGATGCAGGTAATTTAGCAACATGGTTTTTGGGTAATAATCCTGCTAATCAAGTTATGTATAATACAAATTCAGGTATAGCATTTGACGGTATTGATTCTGAAAATGACATTAATTATAATTCTGGAGCAGAATCAACCATTGAAGCCCTTTTGAGCATGCAAGCAATTGAATCAAATGGAATAGCAAAACAAGTAATTAAGAACTATCGATAAAAATGAACTCAGTAATAAAAATTGTAGAAATACAAGATAAAAAATACGAAATAAATTTAAACAATCCTGTTAAAAGGTTTTTAAACAACCCTATATTAACTTGTCATGATGTAAACAAAATTTGGAATAACCCTGCGTTAAAAGTAATTACTGTGCACAATGCCGGTGTTACTGAATTTGATGATAAAACTATTTTACTTTTTCGCTCTCATCTGCGTAATGGTATTTCGCTTATTGGATTAGCCCAAAGCAATAACGGTTTAACAGATTGGGAAATTAATTCCACACCCTTTCTTAAACCTTGTACAGAAAATGATAAAATAGCTGAGGGTTTAGATATTAATCAAATAATAGAAGCTGAAAAAGGTGGAGTAGAAGACCCGCGAATAACGAAAATTGATGACACCTATTTCATTACATATAGTGCTTATCATGGAACAATAAAAGATAGAGTAAGAATTTCAATGGCAACAACTAAAGATTTTAAATCCGTTGTTAGATATGGCACTATCATGGATATTGATATGAGAAATGTTGTTATTTTTCCACAAAAGATTAACAATAAATTTGTAGCTCTTTTCAGACCAAATGATAATACAATTGATGTTACAGGTGGCAAA
Source organism: Bacteroidales bacterium (assembly GCA_023145555.1). Taxonomy (GTDB): domain Bacteria; phylum Bacteroidota; class Bacteroidia; order Bacteroidales; family B39-G9; genus B39-G9. The sequence goes on along the minus strand of JAGLDO010000166.1, from coordinate 11,073 downwards.
TATTCTGAAATTCATATTGGATATTCTGATGACATTTTTAAAAATAAATGGCAGCTTAATAATAAAGCTTTAATGAAACAGGGTGGCGGAACAAGTTCTTTTTCAGATAAAATTGGTCCGGGAGCTCCTCCAATAAAAACAAAATATGGTTGGTTAAGCATTTTTCATGGTGTAAGAAAAACAATGGATGGTAATCCTTATGTGCTTGGTGTAATGCTTCATGATTTTGACAACCCTCAAAAAATAAAAATTTCTAATATACCTGTTTTATTTCCTTCACAAGACGATTGTAAAGTAAAAAGTTCAGATTATGTTCATGTTCCAAATGTGGTTTTTAGTTGTGGTGCAAAAAGGTTAAACGATGGAACAATTTTTATTTATTATGGAGGCAACGATACTGTTTTAAATGTAGGAATTAGCCATGAAGATGTGTTAGCCGAGCTATGTTACAAATATCCACAAGATTCGTTTACAGGTCAGCCTTTGTATAATATTTAATTTGAAAATAAAAAAATGGAAGAGTTTAAATTTGATAAAATTATTCTTACCCCGGAAGACATTGATCTCTCATATTCTCCTTTAAGAAAAGATATTGATATGGAGACTTATGTTTTGGGTGCTTTCAATCCGGGAATGTCAAGGTTGAAGAACGGAAATTTAATTCTGATGGTACGAGTTGCCGAAGCATTGAAAAATCCAATTCAATCAGGAGAAATTTTTTGCATACGAAAAGATACAAAAAAAGGATATGTTCTCGACGGATATAAGCTTGAAGATGTTGATGTTTCAGACCCGCGCATCTTTGTAATAAAAAAATATTTACCAACGCCTGTGTGTGCTGTTACTTCAATTTCTTGGATATTGCCTGTTGAAATTAGCCAAGATGGTAGCGAGATAGTTAAAATTCATTACGACAAGATTATTTCACCTCAAGAGAGTTTTCAAGAATATGGAATTGAAGATGCAAGAGTTTCACACATTGATGATAAATATTATATGACTACTTGCTCTGTAAGCTCCGAAAGACAATGTACTACACTTTATTCGTCAAGCGATGGATTGAATTATAATTTAGAAGGAATTATACTAGACCATCAAAATAAAGACATGCTTTTGTTTGAAGGCAAAATTAATGATTTATATTATGCTATGACCCGACCATTGGGATTTCTTTATTTCGTTACACCTAAAGATAGTCTTTATAACCCCGGACCGGCAATAAATCTATCAAAATCAAAAGATTTATTGTATTGGAAACCGGATGACAAACCTTTTATTCGTGCAAATAAGGAATATTTGATGTTCGAAAAAATTGGTGGAGGGGCACAACCTATTCTGACTCCACAAGGTTGGCTTATTTTATTTCATGGAGTTGAAATAAAAAACAATTCTGAAATTTACAGAACTTATTGGGCTGTTCTTGACAAAAACGACCCAACCAAAATATTACATGCTGAAATGGAAACTCCTTTGTTAGAAGCAAATAATAAACTCACAAAAGATATGCAAGAAAATGTTTATCTTAATAATGTTGTGTTTACAACGGGAATAGTAGAATCTAATGATAATTACATAGTTGCTTCCGGAGAACTAGACCTTTGTATAAGAATTACACATATCCCAAAATCAAGATTTAAAATTTAGTCTTTTTTTATATTACAAATAACACTTTAGTTAATTTCTTTAAAATCATGGCAGAAATAAGATTTGAAAATGTATCTAAGATATATGCTGACAAAACTGTAGCAGTAGATAATATTAACCTTAATATTAAAGATAAAGAATTTGTTGTGTTAGTAGGTCCGTCAGGATGTGGTAAATCAACAACTTTGCGTATGTTAGTCGGGCTTGAAGATATTAGTAAAGGGGAACTTTATATTGATAATAAATGCGTGAATAAACTACCTCCAAAAGATCGTAATATCGCTATTGTGTTTCAAAATTATGCTCTATATCCTCATATGACTGCCTATGAGAATTTGGCATTCGGACTAAAGATTAAGAAAATAAAGAAAAAGGAAATCTATAAAAGAGTTGTGAAAGCTGCTGAAATATTAGAGATAGAAGACCTACTTAAAAAAAAACCAAAAGCAATGTCAGGTGGACAAAAACAAAGAGTAGCTATTGGAAGAGCAATTGTTAGAGAACCAAAGATTTTTTTATTTGACGAACCATTAAGCAACCTCGATGCGAAACTCAGAGTTCAAATGCGCATTGAAATAACAAAATTATATCAAAGACTAAAAACTACAGTTGTTTATGTTACACACGATCAAGTTGAGGCAATGACTCTCGGAGACAGAATTGTTGTGATGGACAAAGGGAGAATTCAACAAATAGGAACTCCAAAAAATCTCTACTCGCATCCCAATAATTTATTTGTGGCAGGATTTATTGGCACACCTCCTATGAACATTATTAATGGAAAAATCATATCTGATAATAATGTGTTAAAATTTATTGATGATAGTAAAGATTTAAAAGTAAACCTGCCTGCCGACAGCGCATTAAAAAATTATATCAATAAAAAAATTGTTATGGGAATCAGGTCTGAAGATATTCAATATAATGAAAACACTGATAATAAAAATTTTGCAATATTGAAAAGAAAAATTTTATTTATTGAGCAGCTCGGTCATGAAATTTATGTGTATTTTCAATTACATGATAAACAACTAATTTCAAGATTAAAATCTGATAATTCTCTGAAAAAAGACGATGAAATTAATTTGTCCTTTAATATTCAAAAAATGCATTTCTTTGATAGCAATACAGGACAAATAATTGATAATGCTATGAATTAAGAAAAGAAATTATTAATTTTAATTTTTTTATGGCAAACGATTCAAAAAGATTAAAATATAGCATAATTTTTCCTTTGTTTTTTTTAGTAGTTATCTGGCTGATTGAGATTTTTGAGGTTGAGTTAAATCTCGATTTTTCTTTCCTTGGTATCTACCCTCTTAAAGTAAAAGGATTAATAGGTATTTTAACCGCACCTCTCATTCATGCAAGTTTTAATCATTTAATTTCAAATTCAGCACCATTTTTTATATTAGGAGTGGCATTATTTTATTTTTATCCTAAAATAGCACATAAAGTTTTCATATTCATATACTTAACAACAAACTTTTGGGTTTGGGTATCAGCTCGTTCTGCTTATCACATAGGAGCAAGTGGAATTGTTTATGGTTTAGCATCATTCATATTTTTTAGTGGAATAATTAAAAAAAACACTCGACTAACTGCAATATCACTTTTAACAATTTTTTTATACGGAAGTATGGTTTGGGGTATTTTCCCTTTTAAACAAACAATATCGTTCGAATCTCATTTATTTGGAGCAATTGCAGGTCTTGTTATGGCAATTTATTATAAAAATTATGATGTACAAATCATAAAATCAAAAAAATCTAGTAATGACAACCTAAACATTAACTGTACAGATAGCATTTCACAAATTAAATATTTCTATACAGAAGAAGATGAAGATTAGCGGTTGCAAAATTTATTTTCATTAATCATTTCGCTGTTACGAATTATTGCTGGCAAGAAAACCCGTAAAATTTTAGTTGTGCTGTCATTTCGATCCACCAGTTGGCGGAGAAGAAATCTCATTCAACTTATATACACTATGTTATGAGATTTCTCCTTTTAGTCGAAATGACAATATGGGCGTTTTCGTGCAAACACTAATTACAATAAAAAACAGCGAAACAAAAATATCGCATACAGAATTAGATAGATATTATTTTATTTATTTCATCAATAACCTCCTGAGCTAACAAATCTGCTTTTTCACGAGTAATGCTTTCCGAATATATTCTTATAATTGGTTCAGTATTTGATTTTCGCAAATGAATCCATTCTTTATCAAAATCAATCTTAACTCCATCAATTGTATTAATATCAGCTTTCTTTTTTGAATATACACTCTCAATTTTAGTTAAAATCTCATCAACGTTAATATTTTTATTAAGTTGAATTTTATTTTTTGATATATAGTAAGCCGGATAAGAACTACGCAGCTCAGAACATTTTTTCTTTGATTTTGCAAGATGGGTTAAAAACAAAGCTATTCCAACAAGAGCATCACGACCAGAATGTAACTCCGGATATATTACACCACCATTTCCTTCACCGCCAATAATTGCATTTGTTTTTTTCATTACATCAACAACATTCACCTCTCCCACTGCCGAAGAAGAATATTTCACTCCATGCTTATTGGCAATATCTCTTAATGCTCTAGAAGATGACATATTTGAAACTGTGTTTCCTTTTGTGTTGCTAATAACATAATCGGCAACAGCTACAATAGTATATTCTTCGCCAAACATTGTGCCGTCGTTATTAATTATAGCTAAACGGTCAACATCAGGGTCAACTACAAAGCCAAGATCAACATTGTTTTCACGAATTACTTTCGAAATCCGGGTCAAATTTTCGGGAATAGGTTCCGGTGCGTGAGCAAAGTCACCTGTAGGTTCACAATTAATTTTAATAACTTCTTTAACACCAAGTGCTTTTAAAAGCTTTGGAATAATAATACCTCCAACAGAATTAATACCATCAAAAGCAATTTTGAAATTCGCATTCTTAATAATTTCTACATCTACTAAAGGCAGCCTTAATATTTCATTAATATGATAATCGTCAAAAGAAGATTCGTTTTGAATTTTACCTAAATCATCAACTTGAACAAAATCAAAAACATTATTTTCTGCAATCTTCAAAACTCTTTTACCATCAACATCAGTTAAAAACTCTCCCTTATTATTCAATAATTTTAAAGCGTTCCAGTTTTTCGGATTGTGACTTGCCGTTAAAATAATCCCGCCATCAGCATTTGTTTTTGTAACAGCAAGTTCAGTAGTAGGTGTTGTTGCCAGTCCAATATTTATAACATCAATCCCAATAGAAATTAGCGTTCCTGTAACAATATTATTAACCATCTCGCCTGAAATACGAGCATCGCTACCAACAACAATTTTAATCTTTTTATTTTCAGAATGTTGTTTTACCCAAATACCAAAAGCAACACTATATTTCATTATATCGAAAGGAGTTAATCCCTTGCCAATTTCTCCTCCAATTGTGCCTCTAATTCCTGAAATTGATTTAATAAGTGTCATTTATAATAATTTTTTAATAATAATGATTAATCTTCACAAAATTAAGATAATTTTGTCGACTTTATTTTATTATCTTAATTTTTCGTTACAAAAAAAATAATTTTAGATTGCGACAAAGAAAAAATTATGTTTATAAAATATTTTATTGTAAATTGTAATATAAATTTGAAGAAACATGAAAGGTCGAAATCAATCATTTAAAACCTCTAAAGCACGCAGTTACAAACCTAAAGAAAAATCTTTTCCAAAACGTGAAGAATCAAAATCAACACAAAAAACCGTAAAAAGAAGTGGAAAATCTCCTGATGAGGCTTTTGAAATGAGGTTGAATAAATATATTGGAAAATCCGGTTTATGTTCTCGTCGTGAAGCTGATGAGCATATAAAAAACGGATTGATTACCGTAAATGGTAAGCTTGTAACCGAGCTAGGCACAAAAGTTTCACCAAACGACATTGTAAAATATGATGGGAGTTTACTAAAATCAGAAAAAAATATTTATCTATTATTGAATAAACCTAAAGATTTTATAACAACTCTATCTGACAAACACGAACGAAAAACAGTTATTGATCTTGTAAAAAATGCTTGTGAAGAAAGAATTTATCCTGTAGGCAGATTAGACAGAAACACAACAGGAGTATTACTACTTACAAATGACGGAGATTTAACAAAACAACTTACTCATCCAAAGTATAACAAAAAGAAAATATATCATGTTACTCTTGACAGAGAATTAAGTAAAAATGATTTGGATGAAATTGCAGAGGGCTTAACTTTAGATGATGGTTTTATTAAAGTAGATGAAATTAGCTATATTGATAATGATAAAAAACAAATTGGAATTGAAATTCATTCAGGGAAAAATAGAATCGTCAGACGAATATTTAATAAAAAAAATTATAATGTAAAAAAATTAGATAGAGTCTATTTTTCGGGATTAACAAAAAAAGGTGTTCAAAGAGGGAAGTGGCGTTTTTTAACAGAAAAAGAAATTTTTATGTTAAAAATGGGTTCTTACAAATAAAAAAAATTAAAATACTTTTTTTTATGTAATTTGTTTCTTATTTTGCAAGCAGTGAATTATGTTTAAGAAAATAGAGTTACTAAAATATAAAGGAGCTTTGGATTTTGAGCAAATTGGAATTATTCTTGATAATGTTCAAGTAAAATTAGATTCATATTCTACTGACACATTAGTAAAAAAAAGAATTTATTCTATCTTGGTTGAAGCTTTAGAGAACATATACAATCACGAATATTCACAAAAGGAAAATGATAAGTATTTACCGGAAGCAACTTTAAGTCAATTAGGTGAAAATTTTATTCTTGAAATTAGTAATGCATTGCTTAATGAAAAAATTGAAAAATTTACAAACCTTCTCGAATATGTAAATAATTTATCTGACAAAGAAATTAATAAAAGCTATTACGGAAAAATAAAAGAAAAAAGTTTATTAGAAAAAGGAAATGCAGGCATAGGAATAATGCAAATTGCAAAAAAAGCTAAAGGGAAATTAACATATAATTTTAAAACAATTAACGATAAAATTTCATACTTTACCTTGAAAATTATTATTTAATATTAGAAAAAATTATTTTATGGAAAACTTATTTATTGAGGCAACGTCAACAACCCCAAAGATAGAATTTTATCCAAATAAAAATTTATTTGAAATTTCCGGCAGTTCACGACCTGAAGATGTAAGAATTTTTTACCAGCCAATATTAAATAAATTAGAACAATTTAGGGCAGAAATTACTAATAAGGAATATGATTATAATGACAATCCCTTTGTTTTTAATTTCAAATTTAATTATTTTAATTCTTCTTCGGCTAAATTTATTTTAGACATATTAATTGAAATCAACAACTATTTCATTGATGAAATTAATATTCAGGTAAATTGGTTTTTTGACGATGGTGACGACGACATGAAAGAAGTTGGTGAAGAACTTACAGAAATGTTAGATATTCAGCCACAATATATTATGATTGTAAAATAATCATATCAGTAATATTATAGGGACTTGTTGTTTGTTTTTTGAACAAAATTGTAAACAACAAGTCTTTTTTGTTTAAACATTTATAACTAAAAATGGAACATAAATCAGGTTTTGTAAATATAATTGGCAACCCAAATGTTGGAAAATCAACACTAATGAACGCTTTTGTTGGTGAAAAAATTTCCATCATCACATCAAAATCACAAACAACCCGACATAGAATAATGGGTATTGTTAACGGCGACAACTTTCAAATTATTTATTCAGATACCCCTGGAGTGTTAAAACCAAACTACAAACTTCAAGAAAGCATGATGAGATTTGTCGGTTCTGCTTTGGTCGATGCCGATATTATTTTATATGTTACTGATGTTTATGAGAAACTTGATAAAAACATGGAGTTTCTAAATAAAATTCAAAACACATCAGTTCCTGTTTTACTTCTAATAAATAAAATTGATTTAGCCAACCAGGAAAAAGTTGATGAATTATCTCAAAAATGGCAAAAATTATTACCAAAATCTGAAGTTATTTTAATCTCTGCACTGAAAAAATTTAATGTATCTTATGTTTTTGAAAAAATACTTAAGCTATTGCCCGAATCTCCTCCATATTTTCCAAAAGATGAATTAACTGATAAAACAGAACGTTTTTTTGTTTCTGAAATAATTCGTGAAAAAATTTTATTAAATTATAAAAAAGAAGTTCCCTATTCAACCGAAGTTGCTGTTGAAGAATTTAAAAATGAAGAAAATCTACTAAGAATTAGAGCAACTATTTTTGTAATAAGAGATTCGCAAAAAGGAATTATTATCGGACATAAAGGAGCTGCCATTAAAAAAGTTGGAACAGAAGCAAGAATTGATATCGAAAAATTCTTTTCAAAAAAAGTGTTTATCGAGTTATTTGTAAAAGTCGATAAAGACTGGCGAAATAAGACAAATGAACTAAAACGTTTTGGATACCTCCAATAAAAATCTTTTTTTAAATTTAAGGAGAATTAATTGTGTGAATTTCATACCTTTGCGTAATTTTTAATATACGAAAAAAGTATTGTAATAATGGGAAATATAGTGGCAATAGTTGGAAGACCAAATGTGGGGAAATCTACCTTATTTAATAGATTAACAGAAGCAAGAAGTGCTATTGTTGACAAAACAAGCGGTGTAACCAGAGATAGAATATATGGCAAAACAGAATGGAATGGCGTTGATTTTTCTATTATAGATACAGGCGGTTATGTTACAAATTCTGATGATATTTTTGAAGAAGAGATAAAAAAACAAGTTTTTCTTGCTATCGAAGAATCTAATGTAATATTATTTCTCGTCGATGTATTAAGCGGCATTACTGATTTAGATGAATCAATAGCTCAAATTTTAAGAAAAAGCAAGAAAAAAATTCTTCTTGTTGTAAACAAAGTTGATAACTCTGCAAGACAATATGATGCAAATGTTTTTTACAAATTAGGTTTGGGTGAGATTTATACCTTATCTTCAATAAACGGAAGCGGAACAGGAGAATTATTAGACGATTTGGTAAAAACGTTTGATAATACTAACACCGAAGAAGAACTTGATTTGCCAAGATTTGCAGTTGTTGGTCGTCCAAATGTAGGAAAATCATCACTAATAAATGCATTAATAAATGAAGAAAGAAATATTGTAACACCTATTGCTGGAACGACAAGAGATTCTTTAAATACTCGTTACAATAAATTTGGATATGATTTTATTATAGTTGATACTGCAGGGCTTAGAAAAAAGCAAAAAGTTAACGAAGATCTTGAATTCTACTCAGTAATTAGATCAATTCGAGCAATTGAAAGTTCTGATGTGTGTTTATTATTACTTGATGCAACGCGTGGAGTTGAATCTCAAGATGTTAATATTATTAATCTCATAAAGAAAAACAAAAAAGGTGTAGTTGTTTTAGTTAATAAATGGGATTTAATTGAAAAAGACAATGCTGCAACTGAAGAATTTACAAAAGTAATTAAAGAAAAATTTGCTCCTTTTCAAGATTTGCCAATTGTTTTTGTATCTGCTATAACAAAGCAACGCATTCACAAAGCCTTAGAATTAGCAATTCAGGTTTTTAAGAATAGAACACAACGAATCAAAACATCACAACTAAACGAAGTAATGTTGGAAGCAATTCAAAAATATCCGCCTCCATCTGAGAAAGGTAAGTTTATTAAAATAAAATATGTTACTCAACTGCCAACACATGCTCCAACTTTTGCTTTCTTTTGTAATTTGCCTCAATATGTAAAATCACCCTATAAAAGATATCTTGAAAACCAATTGAGAGCAAAATTTAATTTTACAGGAGTGCCAATTCAAATTTTCTTAAGAAAAAAATAAAATATTAAACAGTTATAATTAAATGAAATATTTATTATAATTTTGCAAAAATCTTTTAATTATTTTGGGAAGAATTTTATCAATTGATTATGGACGTAAACGCGTTGGAATTGCAATAACAGACCCGTTAAAAATTATTGCTTCCGGCTTAAAAACTATTCCTGCCAAAGATATTTTCACCTTCTTAACAATGTATTTGAATAGTGAAAATATTGAATGCATTGTTGTTGGGTATCCTTTACAAATGAATGGCAAACCCTCAGAATCTATGGAGTTTATTGCCCCTTTTATCAAGAAACTAAAAAAAACTTTCCCAAAAATGCCGGTTGAGTTGGTTGATGAACGTTTTACATCAAAAATTGCTTTTCAAACAATGATTGACGGAGGTGTGAAAAAAAAGAAACGTCAAAATAAAGCATTAATTGACACAATAAGTGCAACAATAATATTACAATCTTATTTAGAACAAAAAAAATAGAATATAAAAAATGATTTATCCAATTACAATATACGGCAACCCTGTTTTAAGAAAAGTTGGGGAAGATATTGACAGAAATTACAAAAACCTTGCGCAAGTGATTGAAAACATGTTTGAAACAATGTATCAGTCAGAAGGAGTAGGATTAGCTGCTCCACAAGTAAATCTTTCATTAAAACTTTTTATAATTGACGCATCTCCTATGGGCGAAGACGACGAAACACTTAAAGATTTTAAAAAAATTTTTATTAACGCAAAAATAATTGAAGAGAGTGGTAAAGAATGGGATTTTAATGAAGGTTGTTTGAGTGTTCCCAACATTAGAGAAGATGTTAAAAGAAAAGCTAAAATAAGGATTGAATATTATGATGAAAATTTTAATTTTCATGATGAATATTTTGAAGGAATTGCTTCTCGCGTTATTCAACATGAATACGATCACACTCAAGGAATTCTTTTTCCAGACAGACTATCTCCCTTAAAAAAACGTTTGTTAAAAGGAAAACTTAATTCAATTTCTAAAAATAACGTAAAAGTTAATTACAGAATTCTTCTTAATAAATAAAGTTTGAAGTTTAGAGTTAATGAATTAATTACAAATTGATATACAAATGAAAAAATATCTTATTTTAATTATAGCTTTATTAATAATTGGTTTTGTTTCTTGCGATAGCAAAAAATCTGATAAAAATTCAGAGATAAATAAAATTAAAAAATTAGAAACACAAATTTACAACGAATCAACAAATGCCATTAACAAAAAGGCAGTTACAGATCTTTTAGACGCTTATTCAAATTATGTAAAGAAATTTGCTAACGATAGTTTAGCTCCCGAATATTTGTTTAAAGCTGCAGAAATTGCCATGAATACAGGTTTGGGGAGCCAATCAGTATTTTATTTTGACAAACTTCAAAAAAATTATCCAAAATATAAAAAAATTCCACATTGTATTTTCTTGCAAGCTTTTGTTTACGACAGCCAGCTCAAAAATTATGAAAAAGCAAAAGAGTATTATAATTTGTTTATAACAAAATATCCAAACCATGAGCTGGTAAAAGATGCCAAAGCATCAATAAAAAATCTCGG
>JAGLDO010000165.1 GCA_023145555.1 Bacteroidales bacterium | reverse complement strand
AAGAAATAAGATATGCTGACGATAAAGCACAAAAATTGTTCGAAAACTGTTTCCAATTACTTGACGGACCGGATGCTCCTGAAATGGATGTTGTTGAAATGGATAAAGAACTTATTTTTCATTTATGGAATTCTCCGGCATCTAACAATTATTTAGAGGAATATAATGGAAAAGACCCATTTATTCCAAGTGATGTTCCTATTGAAGATAGATATTTTGATTTTCAGGGATATCAAGTATTTCAATTAGCAAACGATTATGTTTCTATATCAGATATTCACAATGTTGATTTAGCTCGTTTAGTATTCCAGTGTGATATTAAAGATGGAGTTACAAGATTAGTTAATTATGAATGGGATAAAGAAATATCCGCTAACATTCCTATTGAAGAGGTAAATGGAGCAGACAAAGGAATAGAGCATACATTTGCAATTAAAGATGATGCTTTTGCAAAAGGGGACAAACGCCTTATTAACCATAAAAAATATTATTATGTAGCAATTGCTTATGCTGTTAATGATTATAAACATTATGATCAGACATCATCTTCTTCTTTAGGAGTTCAAACAACTCCTTATAAAGCAGGTCGTAAAGGTGCAACAGGTGCAATTCATGTTCTTGAAGCAATTCCTCATTTTATTGAGCAAACTAACGATGGAACAATATTAAATTCTAAATATGGAGACTGCCCTGAAATTGAATTAATTGAGGGTATGGGTAATGGAAATAATTACCTGGATTTAACAGATGAAACAATTGACAATATTATGTCAAAAACTTCACAGCCGTTTAAAGCTGACGTAGTGAAATTTAAAAAGAATGCAGGTCCAATTAAGATTAAAGTTATTGACCCTTTAAATGTTCCTGATGCAGAATTTAAAGTAGAAATGGAAAAAGATTCTGTTAATACAATTGATCAAAATCATTTTAATCTTAGCGATTCTTCAAATAGTAGAAATACCGGTTTGATATTAGATACTAAGTGGAAAATTATTAAAATTGAAAATGGTTCATCAGATACTGTTTATTCTGATGCTTGGATTAGATATTGTGATGAAAAATTATTCCCTGAGTGGGGTATTTCTGTTACTATAGAACAAGTAGATTATCCGGGAGAAAAATTTGGTAAATTTAACGAAATTGATCCTACAAATAATGGATTTATTAGCGCAACATTTAATTATGAAAATGAATCTCCGGCTTGGTTGTCTTTTATTCCTGACAAAGAAGGTAAAGACCCACAAAACTGGATACGTGTAGGAACAGCATTCGATAAAGATGACTTAACGATAGGTGATTACAAAGCAAGAGATGACAAACAGATTTATGAAAAAGTATTGGGAGGAACATGGGCTCCTTATCCTCTTACATCGAAAGAAAAATATGGACCGGCTTATGATAAATCAATACCTAAATCACTTGAATTTGGAAACTATCGTTTATCCAGCATTGACTTAGTAATCACAAAAGATCAGTCTAAATGGACACGTTGCCCTGTTATTGAAATGTGTGAAAATGACGATGGTACAAATACCAATACATTATCACAGGGTCATGCGTTGAGATTTGATTTAAGAGCCTCTCAGTCTATTGATAAAAATGGAACTCCGGCAGCAGCAGGTACAGGAGACGATACAACAAATATAAACAATGCAAACTATGTTGGAGAAACAGGTATGAGTTGGTTCCCTGGATATGCTATTGATGTTGAAACAGGGGAAAGATTAAATATTATATTTGGAGAAGATTCTTGGTTAGTTGGAGAAAATGGACGAGATATGTTATGGAACCCTACTAATAATTTATATGACAATTTATATATGTCTACATTCGGAAATGCTGGTCAACCTCTATTTGCCGGTAAACATTATATTTACATAATGGGACACAACAAAAATGGTTCAAATGTAATGCCTGCTTATGACGAAGGCAGATTCATTTATAATGCATTAAAATATGGTAATGCAGTTAACAAAAGACAAGTATTCCAAAACCCAATGTGGGTTGCTATGCCTTATGTAAATAAAGAATATCAATTTAAGACCTATGATGAAATGCCGGATAATGACATTACAATTAAGTTAAGAATTGCTAATCCATACTTGGTAGGAGTTAATGATTTTGAATTAGCAGAACCGGAAAATGATAATTATCCTGTATTTAAATTCAGTACATCGGAATTAAGTGCTCAAAAGAATGATTTAACAACAATTAAAAATTCGCTTGATAAAATTAACATTGTGCCAAACCCATATTATGGTTACTCAGAATATGAACAATCACAGTTAGATAATATTGTTAAAATTACTAATCTTCCAAGAACTTGTACTATCTCAATTTATAGTATTAATGGTACATTGGTAAGAAGGTTTAAAAAAGATAGTGAACAAACTTATGTTGACTGGGATTTGAAAAACACTTATGGCATTTCAATAGCAAGTGGTGTTTATATTATTCATATTGACGTTAAGGGCGTTGGTGAAAAAATTCTTAAATGGTTTGGTGCATTACGACCAATTGATTTGAATTCATTTTAATTGATGACTAATTATATTTACAATAAAAGCTTAATTATGAAAAAAGTATTAATAAAGTTTATAGGTTTAGTTTTTATATTTGCGTTGTTTATACCAACGTCATATGCTGGAAATAAACAAAGAGCAGGACAAGCAGGTGCAAGCGAACTTCTAATCAATCCATGGGCAAGAAGTTCCGGATTTGCTGGAGCCAATGTTGCATGTATTAAAGGGTTCGAGGCTATTTTTGTTAACGTAGCCGGTACAGCACTTACACATGGTACAGATTTGGTTTTTTCCAGAACAAATTGGCTTAAAGGCACAGATATAAATATTAATGCATTTGGTTTTTCACAACGTTTGGGAGATTCCGGAGTATTAAGTTTATCTGTTATGTCAATGGATTTCGGCGAAATTCCAATAACTACAGTTGAATTGCCTGATGGTGGTTTAGGAACTTTTCATCCTCAATATACAAATATTACTTTAGCTTTTGCAAAAGAGTTCTCAAATAGTATATATGGTGGATTTGCAATAAAAGTTGTAAACGAAGGAATTTCTAACCTGTCAGCTTCTGGCGTTGCTTTAGATGCCGGTATTCAGTATGTTACAGGTTCGCATAAGCAAATTCATTTTGGTATTACAATGAAAAATGTTGGTCCAACAATGAAATTCTCCGGTGATGGTATGTCTTTTAGAGGTAGTACTTCTGATGGACCAATAATGACTGTTGAACAAAGATCTGCTGATTTTGAGTTGCCTTCATTAATTAAAATTGCTTTTGCATATGATATTAATATTGCTACTACTCATATGATTACATTGGCAGGGAACTTCACTTCTAACTCATTCACTAAAGACCAGATTAATGTTGGTCTTCAATACAATTATCACGATATTGTAATTCTAAGAGGTGGATATGCTTACGAAGAAGGTATTTTAGATACAGAAAACAGAACTACAGCCTATACAGGACCAACAGCAGGAGCATCTGTTCAAATACCATTTAATAAAGATAAAGGACAAACATTTTCTATAGATTATTCATACAGACCTACAGACCCCTTTGATGGGACACATTCTTTAGGAGTAAAAATTAGTCTATAAGAGTTATAAATCTTATTTTTTAGAGAAAGAGTCTCAATTTTGTATTGAGATTCTTTTTTGTTTTTATATTTTTCAATAATATATATCAAATATGGGAAAAGTTTCGTATTTAACACCCGAGGGGTTGAAAAAATTAAAGGATGATTTGTATCGCATGGAGAATGTTGAAAGACCGGCGATTTCGAAGCAAATTGGAGAGGCTATTGACAAAGGTGACATATCTGAAAATGCCGAATATGATGCAGCAAAAGATGCTCAAGGTATGCTTGAAATGAAAATATCAAAACTTAAAGATATTATTGTCAGTGCCAGATTGGTTGATACATCAAAAATTGACACTTCAAAAGTTCAACTATTGTCTAAAGTTAAGATTAGAAATACTAAAAATAATGCAGAGATGCAGTATATTATAGTTTCTGATAGTGAAGCGGATCTAAAATTAGGAAAGTTAGCTGTAAATACACCTGTTGCACAAGGTTTACTTGGAAAAAAAGTTGGTGATGTGGTTGAGATTAAAGTGCCATCAGGAAGTATTCCTTTCGAAATAGTAGAAATTACATCTATTTAATTACAAATATTATTTTTCTTTTTAGCTGTAATTTTTTAACTTTAAAAATAATAAAATTGTAAAAAAATGTATTATGGCATCTATATTTACCAAAATAGTAAAAGGAGAAATACCTTCATACAAAATAGCTGAAGATGAGTTATTTTATGCGTTTCTAGATATTAACCCTTTAGCTAAAGGTCACACTTTGGTTATCCCTAAAAAAGAGGTTGATTATATTTTTGACTTAGATGATAATCTATTGAAAGGCCTTAGTCTTTTTACAAAGAAAGTCGCAAAAGCTATTGAAAAATCGGTGCCTTGTAAGAGGATAGGTGTTGCAGTTTTAGGTCTTGAAGTACCTCATGCTCATATTCATTTAGTTCCGTTAAATAGCGAGCAGGATATAAATTTTGAAAACCCCAAGTTAAAATTCACGCAAGAAGAATTTTGTGATATTGCAGATAGAATTAGAAAAGAATTGGCTTAATATTCAATTCACTAATTTTAAAACTGTTCATTTTACGAGCAGTTTTTTTTATATAATTTTGTTTGGATTATTCTTAATATAAGATTCCCAACCACTATAGTGAGTATTGCCGGAGCTTAGATTTTTTTGATAAAAATGACAAACTGCAGCTGCTAATCCATCTGAAGCATCAAGCTCTGTCGGAAAATTTTTTGTATTAAAAAGTTGTTGTAAAAATATTGAGACCTGCTCTTTTGATGCTGCACCGTTACCCGTAACTGCTAATTTAATTTTTCTTGGTGAGTATTCAAAAACAGGAATAGAATGTGACAAGGCAGCTGCAATTGAAACTCCTTGTGCTCTTCCCAATTTTAACATAGACTGAACATTTTTGCCAAAAAAAGGAGCTTCAATAGCTAATACGTTAGGATTATATTGCTCAATGATTTTGAGTACTTCTTTAAAAATTTTTTCAAGACGTGAAAAATGAGTCGTGTTTTTTGGTAATTTTATTATACCTAAAGTTATTAATTCCGGTTTGTTTTTTACAGATTTAATAACACCATAGCCCGTAATATTTGTTCCGGGGTCAATTCCAAGAATTATTTTTTCTTTTACCAAAATTTTTTCTTTTAATATTTATTTAATTAATCAAATATGAATCCACTCTAAAAAGTTGTCCGTTAGCTGACGGATAGAGACCTGACATGTTCTCTATTATAATTACGCACAGCAGTTTGTGTAGTTCGTTTTTTATTAGCACAAACATGTCAGTTCTTTTCGGAGTTGACTAAATGTTAAATTATTAATAAAAAATATTAGATTTTAGTGTAATTATTTACTGCAATAAAAAAAATTATATTAATAGTTTATGCCAAAATTAACAAAAATTATAATTATAGATATCTGATACTGTCATATTTTTTAATCAATATTACTAAAGCCGGTATAATTAATTAATATTTTCGGAATATTTATGCCATCAATAGTCTGATTATTTTCAAGCAATGCAGCTACAATTCTCGGAAGAGCTAATGCACTTCCATTTAAAGTATGAGCTAACTTTGCCTTTTTCTCACCATCTTCTTTAAATCTTAATTTTAATCTGTTTGCCTGATAAGATTCGAAATTTGATACAGAGCTAACTTCCAGCCATTTATCCTGAGCCGCAGAATATACTTCAAAATCGTAAGTAAGAGCAGAAGTGAAGCTTAAATCACCCCCACAAAGTCTTAAAATTCTATAAGGCAATTCGAGTTTTATTAATATACTTTCAACATAGTCTGCCATCTCGTCTAATGTCTCGTATGACTTGTCAGGATGTTGAATGTTAACTATTTCTACTTTATCAAATTGATGAAGTCTGTTTAGACCTCTTACATCTTTACCATACGAACCGGCTTCGCGACGAAAACAGGGAGTGTAAGCTGTGTTTCTTATTGGAAAATCTGATGCATTTACAATAACATCGCGATAAATATTTGTAATAGGAACTTCCGCTGTAGGAATTAAATAAAAATTATCTTTGCCAACATAATACATTTGCCCTTCTTTGTCGGGTAATTGACCTGTTCCAAAGCCGGAATCTTCGTTTATCATTATTGGCGGTTGAATTTCTCTATATCCGGCTTGGTTAGCCTGGTCTAAAAAGAAATTAATAAGTGCACGTTGTAGTTTTGCGCCTTTACCTTTATAAACAGGAAATCCTGCGCCTGTGATTTTATTGCCAAGCTCGAAATCAATAATGTCGTATTTTTTTGCCAACTCCCAATGTGGCAATGCATTATTTATTAATTTCGGCATTTCACCATTTGTTTTTATTACAACATTATCTTCTTCACCTTTGCCGGGAGTAACTGATGGGTGAGGGGTGTTAGGTATCTGAACTAATAAATTTAATAAGTGTTGTTCTATTTCAGTGAGTTTATTATTGAGATTTTTGATGTCTTCTTTTAAGTCGGCGGTTTTTAGTTTTGCAGAGTTTGCTTCTTCAATTTGGCCGGCTTTAAAAAAGTTGCCAATCTCCTTAGAGAGTTTGTTAAGCTCTGAATTGCTGTTGTCTAAATTAAGCTGGGAAGTTTTTCGAAATTCATCAATCTCAATAATTTCATTTATTATTTCTTTAGCATTAAAATTTTTTATTGCTAATTTACTAATAACTTCTTCTTTTTGTTCTCGTATATATTTTATAGTTAGCATAACTTGATTTATTTACAAAAAAAAATCTCCTGAAAATTTACATAATAATGTAGTAAATATCAGGAGATAAAATTATATTAAATTATTTAAAAATTATTCAGCAATAGGTTCTATTGAAACATAAGATCTTATTGTATTTTTAAATCTTTTTTTGTTAAATACTACTTTACCATCAACTAGAGAATAAATTGTGTGATCTTTACCAAGACCTGCGTTTTCGCCTGGATGATGTTTTGTTCCTCGTTGACGAACAATAATATTACCGGCTTTAGCAACTTGTCCGCCAAATATTTTAACTCCTAATCTTTTACTTTCCGATTCTCTTCCGTTTCGAGAACTACCAGCTCCTTTTTTATGTGCCATTTTCTTGTATTTTTAATTAAGAAACGATTTCTTCAATTTGAATTTGAGTCAACTTTTGACGATGACCATTTAAAGTTTGATAACCTTTTCTTCTTTTTTTCTTAAAAACTTTAACTTTATCAGCTTTAGCGTGTGCTAAAATTTTTCCATTAATTTTTACACCTTTAACTACCGGTTTTCCCACGGTGATTTTACCATCGTTATCAAGAAGCAGTACTTTATCAAAACTTACTTTTTCGCCTTCTTTTCCATCCAACTTTTGAACAAACAATTTTGTATCTTTTTCTACTTTAAATTGTTGTCCTGCTATTTCTACAATCGCGTACATTTGTATTTATTTTAATATTTATTGGTTTGCAAAAGTATAAAAGTTTACTTTATATAACAAGTTTTATTTTTATTTATTTTTATAAAACCAAAATTAAATTAATAAAAAAATTTTTTTATTAATTTTTCAAAGGTACAAACTAATTTTTATATTTGTATATATATTTAAAACGCTTATTTTTTATCCTTCAATAATGTATTTGTAAATGAAGAAAGTCAAACTTAATGTTTTGGGGTTATCATATAGTCAGATGCAATCGGGTGCTTATGCTTTGGTGTTAACCGAAGAGAATGGTAAACAGAGGTTGCCAATTATTATTGGAGGGTTTGAAGCACAGGCAATAGCTATAGAACTTGAAGGATTAAAGCCGCCTCGCCCTTTAACTCATGATTTGTTTGTTAATTTTGCTCTGGCATATAAAATTGAATTAAAAGAGGTTGTGATATATAAATTAGAAGAAGGAATTTTTTATTCAGAATTAATATGCGATAATGGTGGTTCGAGAATTAAAATTGATTCAAGAACTTCTGATGCTGTTGCTTTAGCATTGAGATTTAAATGCCCAATTTATACAACTCAAGAGATTATTTCTAAAGCCGGTATAATTTTAGAATTTAGAGAGGAGGATGCTAAAGGAGGTAAAAAAATTCCAAAGCCACAAATCCCAAAACCAAAAATTAAACAAACAGGCTTTTTTAATGTTCCTATCGAAGATTTGAAAAAAATGCTGGATACTGCTATTCAGGAAGAAGATTATGAAAGAGCTTCAAAAATTCGTGACGAAATAAAACGTCGAGAGAATAAATAATTAGTTTCTTACTGATAGGGCATTGCCCTGACTTGCAATAAAATTAAGACCGAATTTCTTCAAATCCTTTGCCGTAAACTCCCATTACATCGCCAAGAGAGATAAAAGCTTCAGGGTCTATTTCTTTAGTTATTCTGAGAATATTATGAGATTCTCTTTTCCTCGCAATAATCATTAATATTTGTTGATCCTCTTTTGTGTACCAACCTTTTCCATCTATAACTGTAACTCCACGATTTATTTTTTTATTGATTTGTTCAGCTATTTCATTATATTTTCTCGAAAAAATAAAAATTTGCACTGATTTTTTTATACCTGAAAGAGCTAAGTCAATTGCATAAGATGAGATTCCCATTGTAACAAAACCATAAACAATTTTTTCAAGAGAATGAAAAATTAAATATGAAGATGAGATAATTATAACATCTATAAAAAGAATTAATTTTCCCGGACTAATATTGCGATATTTATTTATAATCATTGCAATAATATCGGTGCCACCCGTACTGCCTCCTTGTGAAAAGATTAATCCCATTCCGGTACCGGCTAAACCCCCACCAATAACAGCTGACATGAAACCTTCTTTTATAATAGGTTCTGTAATTAATTGTTGAAAAATTGAAAAGAAGAAAGATAACACAAGCACACTGTAAATTGTTTTAATACCAAACCCGGTACCAAGAATTTTTATTGCTATAACAACGAGTAGGATATTCATTAATAGAAAACTTAAACCCACAGGAAATTTTGTTGAATAGAAAATAAGAGCTGACACCCCTGTAATACCTCCGCCTGTTATTTGAGCCGGAATAATAAAGGCAGTCCAACCTATGGCTCCCATCAAAAGGCCAAGAGTAATTAAAAAATAACTTTTAATTATTCTGTAGATACTTTTTTGATGAGCTTTGTCAAGTGTGATTTTTTTCTTTAACAACATTAAATAACTATATTAATTATTTTTTTAGGCACAAAAATTATTTTCTTTGGTGTTTTACCGTCAAGCCATTTTTTAGAATCTTCGGCATTTAGAACTTTATCTTCAACTTCATCTTTTGTGATATTTAATGGCAGCTCAATTTTAAATCGCATTTTGCCATTAAATGAAACAGGATAAGTATGACTGGCTTCAATCAAATATTTTTCATCATATTTTGGAAATGACGATGTTGTTATGCTTTGATTATGACCTAACAACTGCCATAATTCCTCAGTAATGTGAGGCGCAAAAGGTGCTAGCAGCAACACAAGGTTTTCTAAAATTTCACGCTTGTTGCATCCATTTAGTTCGTTAACACAAATCATAAAAGCACTTACAGAAGTGTTAAATGAGAAACGTTCAATATCTTCTCTTACTTTTTTTATTGTTTTATGTATTGTTTTAAGCTCATTTTTATTTGGCTTCTCATCAGAAACACAAAACTCTCCTTTGTCATTAATAAATAGTTTCCAGAGTTTTTTAAAAAATTTGTAAACGCCGTCTATTCCGCTGGTATCCCATGGTTTTGAATATTCAACAGGGCCTAAAAACATTTCATAAAGACGTAAAGTGTCAGCTCCATATTTTTCAATAATATCGTCAGGGTTGACAACATTAAACATAGATTTTGACATCTTTTCAACAGCATAACCACAAATATATTTATCGTCTTCAAGAATAAATTCAGCATTTTTATATTCAGGTTGCCATGCTTTAAAAGCTTCTAAATCTAAAAGATCGTTATGAACAATGTTTACATCAACATGAATAGGTGTTACTTTATGTTCTTTACGTAAATTGTATGACACAAATTTATTGGTGTTTACAATTCTATAAACAAAGTTTGAACGACCTTGAATCATACCTTGGTTTATCAATTTTTTAAAAGGTTCGTCTTTGCAAACGATTCCAATATCGAATAAAAATTTATTCCAAAAACGAGAATAAACAAGGTGTCCGGTTGCATGCTCTGTACCTCCTACATATAAGTCAACATCTTGCCAATAATTGTTTGCTTCTTTCGAAATAAAATAATTATTGTTTTGCGAATCCATATATCTTAAGTAGTAAGCTGATGAACCTGCAAATCCGGGCATTGTGCTTAATTCATATTTATAACCCTCTTTTGTTTGCCAGTTGTCAGCTCTTGCCAAAGGTGGCTCGCCTTTTTCTGTTGGTAAATATTTGTCAACTTCGGGTAGTTCTAGCGGGAGTTGACTTTCGTCGATGGCGTAAGGTAAATTGTTTTTAAAATATATTGGGAAAGGCTCTCCCCAGTAACGTTGACGACTAAAGATAGCATCACGTAAGCGGTAATTTATTTTTATGTTTCCAAGATTATTTTTTTCAATCTCGTCAATCATTTTTTTAACAGCATCTTTTACTTCTAATCCATTAAGAAAATCGGAATTAATTAATTCACCTTCTTTGGCGTCATAAGATTCTTGTGATATGTCGCCTCCTGTTACTACCTGAATTATTGGGATGTTAAAATGTTTTGCAAAAGCATAATCGCGACTGTCGTGAGCCGGTACAGCCATAATAGCACCTGTTCCATAACCTGACAAAACATAGTCGCTTATATATATTGGTAATGGTTTTTTTGTGAATGGGTGAATAGTATAAGCACCCGTAAATTCACCGGTAACAGATTTTGTGTCGGCAATACGTTCGCGCTCGTTACGTTTTTTTGTTTTTTCAATATATTCGTTAACAGCTTGTCGCTTTTCGTTTGTTGTAATATCTTTAACAATATCACTCTCAGGTGCCAGCACCATAAAGGTTGAGCCAAAAAGAGTATCGGGACGAGTAGTGAAAACTTTTATTTTAATATCAGAATCTTTAACATCAAAAAATATTTCAGCACCTTCTGAACGGCCAATCCAGTTGCGTTGAATTTCTTTTAAAGAATCTGTCCAGTTAATTTTGTCTAATCCATCTAATAATCGTTGTGAGTATGCTGATATTCTTAACGACCATTGTTTCATTTTTTTCTGAACAACGGGAAAGCCGCCTCTTACAGAAATACCTTCTTTAACTTCATCGTTAGCTAAAACAGTTCCAAGTTTTGGGCACCAGTTTACAATTGTTTCGTCAATATAAGCCAGCCGATAGCGAAGAATAATTTCTTGTTGTTCGCTTTCAGTCATTGAGTTCCACTGCTCTGCATCGAACTGTTCAAATTGGTTGCAAGTTGCATCAACATTAATATTCCCGTTTTTCTCAAACGCTTTAACTAAGTCTGCAATAGGTTCAGCTTTGTCGGTTTTTTTATTAAACCAATGTTTAAATAGCTGAAGAAAAACCCACTGTGTCCATTTATAATATTTAGGATTACTTGTTCTTACTTCTCTATTCCAGTCAAAAGAAAATCCTATTTTGTCTAATTGTTCTCTATATCTTTTTATGTTTGTTTCGGTTGTTATTGCAGGATGCTGACCTGTTTGAATAGCATATTGTTCGGCAGGTAATCCAAAAGAATCGTATCCCATTGGATGCAAAACATTAAATCCTTGCAAAGTTTTATAACGAGAGTATATGTCGGAAGCAATATAACCGAGAGGATGTCCAACATGCAATCCTGCTCCTGATGGATAAGGGAACATGTCTAACACATAATATTTTGGTTTACTGTTGTCAATATCTACTTTATATGTATTATTTTCTCTCCAGTATTTTTGCCATTTAGCTTCAATCTCATTAAAATTATATTCCATAGTGGGTGTTGATTTTTTTATTTCAAAAAAATTATTAGTCTGCAAAATTATGAAAACTTAGTTAATAAATAAAAAATAGCTCAATCTTTGTTTTATTTATTATATAATTATTAGTTTTGCTCAAAATTTTGGCCCCGTAGTTCAACTGAATAGAATATCAGATTTCGGCTCTGAGGGTTGGGGGTTTGAATCCCTCCGGGGTCACTTTTAAAAAGTGTTTCGATTTTTTCGAGACACTTTTTTTCGTTTGCAACTCGCGAGGTGACTAAGACTAACCTCGTGAGTTGATATTTAGATATTTTTTTGCAATTTCCTTATTAATTAATTTCCCGTCTCGCAAA
>JAGLDO010000164.1 GCA_023145555.1 Bacteroidales bacterium | reverse complement strand
CTCTGTCTTCGTTAATTTTAATCTCAGCGTCAAGACGTTTTTTTATTTGCTCATCTTTTTTATTAGCTAACTCTTCTTTTTCATTTGAAATTTTAGCGTCTTTCTGAATCTTCCACTCATTAAATTTAACGTCAGCAGTTGCTTCATCAAAAGCACCTTTTTTTATACCATTTAATAAATGGTTTTTGTAAAGAACGCCATTATAAGACAAAATAGTTCGACATGTGTCTGTTGGTTGAGCTCCTTTTTGTAGCCACGATAATGCCCTATCAAAATTTATTTCAATAGTAGCAGGATTTGTATTTGGATTATAAATACCTAATCTTTCAATGTACTTACCATCTCGTGGCGCCCTGCTATCTGCTATCACTACGTGATAGAATGGTTTTTTCTTTCTTCCTTGTCTTTGTAATCTAATTTTTACAGGCATACTAATTCTATTTAAAATTTCGTGCAAATATATAACATTCTTTTATTATATAAAACAATTTACTGGTGTATTTTTTAGAAAATTTAGTCATAATCGCTTAAGTGGAAATTATTTCAACTATCTTATCTGCAATAAAATAATTTGAATTTGAATATTTATTTCGTAAATTGAAATTATGCTAAGAATTAAAAAAATATTGAATTTTTCATTTCTTGTTATTTTAATATTTCAATCATGTTCTCCTGCATATACCCCAAACGTTTTAAACACTCCATTATTGAGCAACAAAGGAGAATTTCAAGCAGGAATCGGAACAGGAATTAGCGGAGTTGACCCACAATTTGCTTATGCCATTACAGAGAATATCGGAATTATGCTTAATGGTAGTTTTTGTAACAGAAAAAGCAGTGAATCAAGTAGTAGTAATTATTATCATAACCACAATTTTGTAGAAACAGCTGCGGGTTACTACACAAAAGTATCTCGCAATGGACGATTCTCAATCTTTTCAGGCTATGGACTTGGAAATGTTGACGCTGAATATAAAAGCAACCTAGTATCTAGCCAAAACAATGCAACTATTTACCGATATTTTATACAACCCGACTTTGGTTTTACAACGACAGTTTTTGACGGGAGTATTGCTTCAAGAATAGTTCTTGTTGATGTTAATAAAGATGGACATAGTTTTTCTGCTTATGCAGAACCTGCTTTAACAGGAAGACTTGGATACAAAAACTTTAAATTTTATCTTCAGGCCGGACTTGCAATACCTCTTACAAAAAGTGATAATTACGATTTTCAACCATTAATATTTTCACTTGGAATAAACTATAAATTTCGTAGCATAAAATAAAATCTCTTATCTTACTTCCTTCTAATAAAGCTGATAACATCCATACAAATTTAGACCTCTCTTTTATTAAAAAAGATATTAAATACTTATTAACAAAGCTTAATTTCTTTCATTGATTTTGTAAATTTACAAAGCAATTTATTGTTTAGCTATTAAATATATTTACCTCATTAACAATTTTTTAACAAATGACAGAATTCACACATCTTCATGTTCACACTCAATATTCAATTTTAGATGGTGCCTCAAATATTCCAAAATTAATAGCCAAAGCCAAAGAATTTGGCATGAAAGCTTTAGCCATTACAGACCACGGGAACATGTTCGGAGTTAAAGAATTCTACGATGAAGCTCTAAAACAAAAAATAAAACCTATATTAGGAATAGAAACCTATGTAGCAAGAACAAGTCGATTTGAGCAAAAAGAAAAGAAAGACAGAAGTGGAGAACATCTCATTATTTTAGCAAAAAACTTCACCGGATATAAAAATTTAATAAAGCTCTCATCTCTGGCTTTTACTGAGGGATTTTATTACAAACCTCGAATAGATAAAGAATTACTTGAAAAATATCACGAAGGTTTAATTGTTTCATCTGCTTGTCTGGGTGGTGAAATTCCTCAACTAATAATGAATGACAGAATTGATGATGCCTCAAAAACAATTGAATGGTTTAAAAATCTGTTTGGCGAAGATTATTATCTTGAGTTAATGTTGCATAAAAGTGACATCCCGGGTAAGGACAAAGAAATTTACGACAACCAGATTATTGTAAACAAAAAAATTATTGAACTATCTAAAAAACACAATGTTAAACTAATAGCAACAAACGATTGCCATTTTATTAAAGCAGAAGATGCTGATGCTCACGACAGACTAATTTGTTTAAATACAGGACAAGACCTCAATGACCCTACCCGTATGAGGTATACAAAACAAGAATATCTAAAAAGTCCTGAACAAATGTCTGAAATTTTTGCAGATATTCCCGAAGCAATAGAAAACACGCAAGAAATTGTTAACAAAATTGAAGTTTACGAACTTGATCATAAGCCAATAATGCCGGATTTTCCTTTACCGGAAGGTTTTGATAATGAAGATGATTATTTAGAACACTTAACTTACAAAGGTGCAAAAGAAAGATACTCTGAAATAACAGACGAGATTAAAGAAAGAATTGACTTTGAACTTTCGACAATTAAAAGAATGGGGTTTCCCGGATACTTCCTTATTGTATGGGATTTTATTCGCGCTGCTCGAGAACTGGGAGTAATAGTAGGTCCCGGAAGAGGTTCTGCAGCAGGTTCTGTTGTTGCTTATTGCACCAAAATTACTCAAATTGACCCACTAAAATACGACTTACTTTTTGAAAGGTTCCTAAATCCTGATCGAATATCAATGCCCGATATTGATATTGATTTTGATGACGATGGTCGTGAAAAAATATTAAAATGGGTTGTAAATAAGTATGGCTATAATCGTGTAGCTCACATCGTTACATTTGGTACAATGGCAGCCAAAATGGCTATTCGTGATGTTGCAAGAGTTCAAAAACTCCCATTATCAGAATCTGATAAATTAGCAAAATTAGTGCCCGACACTCCTAAAATAACATTAGCAAAAGCATATAAAGAAGTCCCTGAATTAGCAAAAGCAAAAAAATCTGATAATGAAAATATTGCATCTACTTTAAAATACGCAGAAAAACTTGAAGGTTCAATTCGACACACAGGCACTCATGCTTGTGGTATTATAATTGGTCGCGACGATTTAATTGAACACATACCGATGTGTACACTTAAAGATTCTGAATTATTAGTAACCCAATATGATGGACGCTTTGTTGAGCCTGTTGGTATGCTTAAAATGGACTTCTTGGGTTTAAAAACTCTTTCAATAATAAAAGATGCTATTGAAAATATTAAATTATCAAAAGACATTGATGTTGATATTGATAATATTAGTCTTGATGACAGTAAAACTTTTGCACTATTCAGCAGTGGAAACACAACCGGTACATTTCAGTTTGAATCACCGGGAATGAAAAAGCATTTAAGAAATCTTAAGCCTAATAAGTTTGAAGATTTAATTGCCATGAATGCACTTTATCGTCCGGGACCTATGGAATACATACCGAGTTTCATAAACAGAAAACTTGGTAAAGAAAAAATAAACTATGACCTTCCTGAAATGGAAGAGTATCTTAACGATACTTACGGAATAACTGTTTATCAGGAACAAGTTATGTTACTTTCGCGAAAACTTGCCGGATTTACAAGAGGACAAGCCGACTCTTTGCGTAAAGCAATGGGAAAGAAGAAGAAAAAAATGATGGACGAACTTAAAATTAAGTTCGATGAAGGGTGTAAAAATAATGGCTTTGATAATAAAATTACCGACAAGGTTTGGAAAGATTGGGAAGCTTTTGCACAATATGCCTTTAACAAATCTCACTCAACATGTTATGCCTACGTAGCATATCAAACAGCTTACTTAAAAGCAAACTTTCCTGCAGAATATATGGCTGCTGTGCTAAGTCGTAATATTACCGATTTAAAAAAAATTACGATTTTTATGGATGAGTGCAAAAGGATGGGTATAGAAGTTCTTCCACCTGATGTTAATGAGAGTTACTTTAAATTCACAGTTAACAAAAAAGGTAATATTCGCTTTGGATTAGGCGCTGTAAAAGGAGTTGGTAAAGGAGCTGTTAAAAATATTATTAAGGAAAGAAATAGTGATGGTGATTATGCTAATATTTTTGATTTTGTAGAAAGAGTGGACTTACATGCTGTTAGTAAAAAAACTCTTGAAGCTTTGGCATACTCAGGTGCACAGGATTCTTTCTCGGAACTGAAACGAGAACAATACTTTATTGCTGACAATAGAGATATTTCTTTTATTGAAACATTAATTAAACATGGTAACAGGGTTAAAAATGAAAAAAACAGTACTCAACAATCTCTTTTTAATGGAGCAGATCATGAAGATGTCAGCAAACCTCAAATTCCTATTTTAAATCAAAATTGGGATAAACTCACAAAATTAAATAAAGAAAAAGAGTACATAGGAATTTATTTGACAGCTCATCCTCTGGATGATTTCAAATTTGAAATAGACCATTTTTGCAATCAGAATTTATCAAATTTAAGTAACTTATCTGAATTAGCGGGAAAAGAAATATCAATTGCCGGCATTGTTACTAATGTAAGACACGCAACAACGAAAACCGGCAAACCTTATGGCTCAATAACAATTGCAGATTACACTGATTCTTATACAATAATGATGTTCTCTAACGATTACTTAAATTTTAAACAGTACTTTACTGTTGGGTATTCATTGTTTGTTAAAGGAAACGTGCAGAAAAGGAAATGGGGAAATGAAGATTATGAATTGAAGATAAAAAATATTTATATGCTTGCAGATCTTAAAGATGAGATGATAAAAAGTATTTCTTTAAAAATAAAGATATCTGATTTATCTGAAAAATTGATAAAAGAAATATTGGAATTAACAGAAAAAAACAAGGGTTCAGTTCTTTTAAACTTTTTAATTTATGACGCTGGTGACAAAACTTGGATACAAATGTTTTCAAGAAATAAAAAAGTAAATCTAAACAATGAAATAATTCAATATTTAAAAAATAATCAAACCATAGAATTTAAAATAAATTAATTATTTTTGTAAATTAATATTTATACTGAAAACGTTTTAGAATTTTATTTTATAAAAAAAAATATCATATTGATATATTGTTAAACTGTTAAATATTAACAAGTATAGTGTGTTTAGAATTAATAAAATCAAAAAATTAACAATTAAGCAGGTTCAAAATACTACTAATAAATTTAAAACATTGATATAGTAATTCATTTTAAATATAAATAAATAAAACAATATTATGACAATAGAAATAACAGACGCAACTTTTGACGAAAAAGTTTTAAAATCAGACAAACCTGTTGTTATTGATTTTTGGGCAGAATGGTGTGGACCATGCAGAATGGTAGGTCCAATTATTGAAGAATTATCTAAAGATTACGAAGGAAAAGCAATTATGGGAAAAGTTGATGTTGACAGCAACCCAAATATTGCTGTACGATATGGAATAAGAAATATACCAACAATATTATTTATTAAAAACGGTGAAGTTGTTGAAAAACAAGTTGGTGCAGTTCCTAAAAATGTATTAGCGTCAAAACTTGATGCCATTTTATAATATAATAAAAGTGGGTTGTAAATAATTACAGCCCACTTTTATATTTGAATTTTTCAAATTAATGATTTATAAATATTGATTTACCTTGTTGTATTTTATATTTATTCTCATAAACTCTAATTTCAATAATTTTATTGCTATTATTTGTAACAATTGTTTGTTTTTTTAATACTTCAACATTTAATAAATAATCTCTGAAATTAATATTAAAAGAATAAGCATCCCACTGTTTTGGAATAGTAGGATTAAAATATAATTCACCATTTTTAACACGCATACCACCAAATCCCTGAACAATAGCCAACCAAGTTCCTGCCATACTTGTAATATGACAACCTTCGGCAACCTCATCATTATAATCATCCAAATCAAGCCTTGAAGTTCTTAAATAAAGTTCATATGCTTTTTTATTATCACCAATTTTTGAAGCAATAATTGAATGAATACAAGGCGAAAGAGATGATTCATGAACAGTTCTTGGCTCGTAAAAATCAAAATTCTTTTTAATTGTTTCTAAATTATAATTATGTTCTAAACTAAATAAACCTTGTAAAACATCAGCCTGCTTAATAAAACACGAACGCAAAATTCTATCCCATGACCAATTTTGGTTAATTGGCAAATTAGATTTATCTAAATCTTTCACCAATACCTGTTCCTTATCTAAATATCCTTCTTGTTGCAAAAACACGCCTTCTTTCTCATCATAAGGGAAATACATATTGTTAATAATTTCTTTCCATTTTGATATTTCTAACTCATCATCAAAACTAATTTTTTTGGCTATTCTTTGATAATCTTCAAAAAAATTATTACTAACAAAAACAATTGCCTCAATAGCATATTTCATTGACCAACAAGCAATTGTATTTGTATACCAGTTATTATTTACATTATTTTCATACTCATTTGGTCCGGTTACACCAAGCATAACATACATATTTTTTTCTTGAGAATATGTAATACGCTGACTCCAAAATCGTGCAATGGCAATTAGTACTTCTAAACCATATTTAGCAAGATACTCATCATCTCCTGTATAATTAACATAGTTATATATTGCATAAGCAATTGCACCGTTTCTATGAATTTCTTCGAAAGTAATTTCCCACTCATTATGGCACTCTTCCCCATTCATTGTTACCATTGGAAATAAAGCAGCACCATTATCAAAACCTAATTTTTGTGCATTTTCAATAGCTTTGCCTAACTGCTTATATCTATAAAGTAAAAGGTTTTTAGCCACATGGGATTCTGCAGTACTTAAATAAAAAGGCAAGCAAAAAGCTTCAGTATCCCAATATGTGCTTCCACCATATTTTTCTCCGGTAAAACCTTTAGGGCCAATATTCAGGCGTTCATCCTCTCCTGTATAAGTCTGATTTAATTGAAATATATTAAATCTAATTCCTTGTTGTGCAGCAATGTCTCCTTTTATCTGAATATCACATTCTTTCCACTTTTTAGCCCAAGCTTCTTTTTGTTCTTCAAACAAATTTGAAAAGGATTTATTTATAGCTTGATCCAAAACTTTTTCCGATTCTGATGTTAATACTTTTTTATTATAATTTTCCGATGAAAGATTAGCCACATATTTGTAGAGAACAGTCTCTACTTTTCTTTTACAATTAACACTAAAATCAAAACCAATATATTTTTTCTTTTCAACAATATTTGTTTCAACATCTACTATCTTATTCTCTTGCAATATCTCAAAAGCAATACCTGTGCACAAATGAAAGCCTAATTTTTTAGTTCTAACATTTAAAAAAGCTTTATTCTTTAAGACTCTTTTTTCGTTTTCTGCCCAAAATTTCTCTTCATAATTAGAATCCTGATTCACTACATCACCATCAACATATGGGTTAAAAGAAATATTCCCATCAAAATTAATTGGAGTAACTGAATAACGTATCACTCCAATTTCTGTATCTACGATACTAAGAAAACGTTTTGAATTAACTTTAATTTTCTTTCCGTTTTTCAATTCTGCAACAAATTCACGTTCAAGAAAACCTTCTTTCATGTGTAGAATTCGTGAAAATTGGCTAACTTTACATTTATAAAGGTCTAATTCTTCGTTATCAATTGATATATTAATACCAATCCAATTAGTTGAATTTAAGACTTTTGCGAAATATTCAGGATACCCGTTTTTCCACCAACCAACTTTTGTTTTATCAGGATAATAAATACCTGCAACATAATTTCCCTGTAAAGATGGTCCACTGTATGCTTCTTCAAAATTCGCACGTTGTCCCATTCTTCCATTTCCCAAACTAAAAACACTTTCAGAGGCTTCATGGTGTTCAGGCTTAAAACCTTTCTCTATTATATTCCATTCGTCAAGAATTAAATACTGATTCATAGTTAATTATACTATTAATTATTTTATAAAATATTTTCTCAATGTGTCAAAATTGAAGTCCTCAAAACTACTTATTACATAATCGGATTTTGTAAGTATTTGATGCGTTCCAATCCCCACATTATGCATTTCGGCATTAATAGCAGCTTGAATACCGGCAACTGCATCTTCAAAAACAACACAATATTTCGGTTCGACACCTAATTCATTCGCACTCTTTAAGAATACTTCAGGATTTGGTTTTGCCTCTGTAACTTTTGTACCATCAATAATTACATCAAAATAATCAGCCATGTCAATTTGTTTTAATATTGTCGCAGCATTTTTACTTGCAGAGGCAAGAGCTATATTAATATTATTATCTCTAAGATTGTTAATAAAATCTACTACTCCCGGCAGTATCTCATCGGGTGTCATTTTTGATATATACTCAACATACCATTGATTTTTTTTATCTGCTAATTCTAATTTTTCTTCCTGAGAAAAAGTTAAATCCCCAATTTCCAACAAAATATCAAGCGAAGTCATGCGACTTACGCCCTTTAGTTGTTCATTGTCATTTTCCGAAAAATCAAAACCTAATTCGTTAGCAAGTCTTTTCCAAGCCAGATAATGATATTTAGCAGTATCTACAATAACACCATCTAAATCGAAGATGCAAGCTTTAATTTTAATCATTTTTAAATTTTATATCTAAACATTAAAAAAAATCTAATTTTTATCTTCTACAAACAACACTAACACCGCTGCAATTATCATAGATATACCACCTAAGATTAATGCGTATATTGCATGTTCATGAAATACTGTTTTTGTGATAAAACCAAGCACGCTTGCAGCGAGAATTTGTGGTATTACAATAAAAAAATTAAAAATTCCCATAAAAACTCCCATCTTATTATGAGGAAGAGATCCTGTAAGAATTGCATAAGGCATAGATAAAATACTAGCCCAAGCCAACCCTATTCCAACAAAAGGAAGAAGCAACCACGAAGGATTTGGCACGAGATAAATTGATGCCAAACTTAAACCTCCAATTAATAATGATATTGAATGAGTAATTTTTCTGTTTGTTTTTTTTGCCATATATATAAGAAGAAATGCAAAACCTGCTGCAAAACCATTATAGATGCCGAAAGCCACTCCAACCCAATTTGCACCCTCGTTATACAACGAAGAAGATGCATCGGTTGTATGGTAAATATGTTCTGTAACTCCGGCAGTGGTATATATCCACATAGCAAACAAAGCAAACCATGAAAAAAATTGAACAACAGCAAGTTGCTTCATAGTTTTTGGCATATTATTAAAATCTGTCATTATTGAAGTAAGCCCATTAATTTTTGATTTTTTTAAAAATAAAAATGAGATTAATTGAATTAGTCCAAAAATTGTTATTCCTACAGAAAAAATATATACTTCTGCTTCAACATTTACTAAAAAAAGAATGCCGGTTAGTACTAAACCTGTTATTGTTGAAATATAACCGGTTTTAAATTGTTTTTTTGTTTCACAATTCAAATCTACACCCGTATCAACTTGTGTATCAATACCAACTTCTGTTTCTTTGGCAAACTCATCGAGTTGTTCCGGCGAATATTCTTTTGTTCTAAAAACAGTCCATAACACAGCCAGAATAAATACTGTACCACCGAGATAAAAAGAATATTTTACAGAATCCGGAATAACTCCTTTGGGAGCTGTATTTGCAATATTGAACCAATTTGTCATAATATATGGCAAAAAAGAAGCAACAATGGCACCTGTTCCTATAAAAAAACTTTGCATTGCGAAACCTCTTGTTCTCTGTTCAGAAGGCAACATATCTCCAACAAAAGCACGAAAAGGCTCCATTGAAATGTTAATAGAAGCATCCATAATCCACAACATACCTGCTGCAACCCATAAAGCAGGAGAGTTTGGCATTATAAACAAAGCTAAAGATGCAAAAATAGCACCTATTAGAAAATACGGACGACGACGTCCCCAACGACACCAAGTTTTATCACTATAATGCCCTATTATAGGTTGAATTAATAAGCCGGTTACAGGAGCAGCAATCCAAAGAATAGGAATAGTTTCTATTTTTGCCCCAAGAGTTTCAAAAATACGACTCACATTTGCATTTTGAAGAGCAAATCCAAATTGAATTCCAAGAAAACCAAAACTCATATTCCAAATTTGCCAAAAATTTAATTTCGGTTTTGTTTTCATCTGTTTATTTTTTTTATTTCTACTAAATACTTAAATAATAAGCTCATCATTAAAATATAAAAAAAGATGACTTAAAAAAGTCATCTTTTTTTTATCAAATTTTAATATTATTCGTTTTGAGTTAAATTAGGATTCACGTCTCTCTCTCTTTGAGGTATTTTAAAGAGTAGTTTTACATCATCCCAATCATATCCTGCAATTGTCTTTTGTAAACGTTTCATATTAAAAAAATTATCACCTTCAAAAACTAATTCCTTGGTTCTTTCAAGATAAATTGCAGAGCTCGATACAGATGATAAATCAGGTAAGTCTGCTCTTCTTCTAATAATATTAATATCATGAAGAATAATTGTATCAGATGGATTAATATTAAATTGAGATTCTGCTCGAGTAAGATATAATTCTGCAAGTCTAATTACAGGAACATTCATATATCTGTCGTCAAACTTTTTAGTATAGAATTTACCATCACTTTCTTTAGTAAAAAATTGCAACAATCTTTGGTCAGTATTTCCACCATAAG
>JAGLDO010000163.1 GCA_023145555.1 Bacteroidales bacterium | reverse complement strand
CGTGCCACGGTTTGCGGATTTAAGGGAATATAAAAAACGATTTAAGTTACAAACTTAAATCAGCCGGGTATAAAAAATTCAAATTGTAACTTCAAAGCATATACAATGCTTATCCCCTACTACTCAGTAAATAATAAATCAAAAAAAATAAAAAAATAAAAAAAATTGTTGTACTTTTAAATTTTCATAACATTACTTCTTAATCTATGCCCAAAGACAGTACAAAAAAAACGATTTCGGATAAAATAATATTATTGGAAAATAAAATTAAGGAATTGGAGAAAGTTAACTCAAAACTTCAAAAGGCTTATGACAAATCAAGGCATAGATCTATTAAAATTTTCGGAAAACAAGTTGATGCAAGGAAAGCGAAAAATTTTTATGAATTTGAGACTGAATTATTAAGGCAAACCAATCAAGCACTCGAAGGGAAAAACACTGAACTAAAAAAAGCAAATGCTAAAGCTCGACGTCGAACTATTGATCTTTTTGGAAAACATATTGACTTAAAAAAAGCAAAGAAGCAAATAGAAATACAAAACAATGAACTTGAAAAAAAGAGCCATCAAATAAATGATAGTTTAAACTACGCAAAACTTATTCAGGAAGCAACACTGCCAAAAAAAAATTTTATAAAAAAGATACTGCCAAACTCTTTTATTTTCTTTCAACCTCGTGATATTGTAAGCGGAGATTTCTATTGGCTTGAAAAAATTGGCAATCTTATTTTTGTTGCTGCCGTAGATTGCACGGGACATGGAGTTCCCGGTGCATTTATGTCGATGATTGGCACAACCCTACTTAACGAAATTGTGGTTGAAAATAAAACATACGACACTGCACAAATTCTAACAAAATTAAACCTTGGCGTTATTCATTCTTTAAATCAAAAAATAGATTCCGATTTTATTCAAAATGACGGAATGGATATTACTATTTGCTGCATAAACAAAGAAAAACAATCTATGGATATTTCATGTGCAGGTCACACTTGCTATGTAATTAACAATAATAAACTTTCAACTATTCGAGGAGATATTTTTCCTATTGGTGATATTTTTCCCAATAGACCTAAGCCAAAATACTCACGACACTCAATAAAAATTGAAAAAGAAGCTACAATATATATGTTTTCAGACGGTTATCAAGATCAATTTGGTGGTGAAAAAAATGAAAAATTCCTTTCAAATAATTTTAAAAAATTATTATGGGAAAACCATAAATTAAAACCCGAAAAACAATATGATATTTTAGAAACAGAGTTTAATAAATGGAAAGGTTCCAATCAACAAATTGACGATATTTTAGTAATTGGAATAAATATATAAATACTAGCAGGTTTTAACAATATAATCAATAATAAATATCTTAACTTCTTTTTTATTACTTTTACTTTTTATATATTTGGATAAATTTCATTTTATTTTGTGATTTTTAAATTTTCAAAATTTCTTTATTTACAAATAAAACTTTCTAACTGTGGACAATAAAGTATCAAAAGAAATAATTTATAGATTTACGCTAAGCACATTTCTATTTGGAATAATTTTCCTAATCATTTATATTTTTATTGCTTTAAACTCTAATAATTTATTGATTTCAATTGACAATATTATTCAATTACATAAGACAACAAAATTCTTCTGGTTAATTGATTTAGTTCCAATAATTTTCCCTTTAGCTACTTATTTTATTAGCATATTAATGTCGAAAAAAATAGCTCGTATTGAAAATGAATTATCAAAAGAAGAAAAAAAATCTGATAAAATTTTAGATTTTACTAAAAAAATTACCCAAAATGATTTTACTGCTGAGTACGAAATAAGCGACAAAAATGATATTATTGAAAAATCATTAATTGAACTTCGTAACAATATAAAACAAAACAAAGAAGAAGAAATTTTAAGAAAGAAAGAAGACGCTCAACTTAATTGGGTGGCCGAAGGACAAGCTAAATTTGGAGAAATTCTTAGACAAAATAACGACAATATTGAAAAATTATCATTTGAAATAATTAGTAATCTTTGCAAATATATTGACGCAATACAAGGTGCTTTTTATATTTTAGAAGATAGTGACAAAAATGATGTTCATTTTGAACAAACAGCTTTTTACGCATATAACAGAAAAAAATATTCAAAAAAACGTATTGACTGGAATGAAGGCCTTGTAGGAAGAAGTGCATTTGAAAAACTTACAATATACATGGATAAAGTTCCGGAAAACTATGTTGAAGTAACATCCGGCTTAGGAAAATCAAATCCAAAATCAATACTAATTGTTCCTTTAAAAGTAAATGAAGAAATACATGGTGTAATAGAATTTGGTTCATTTAACTTTTTCGACGAATATCAAATAAAATTCGTAGAAAAAGTTGCAGAGAGCATTGCTTCTACTATTTCAACTGTTAAAATAAATGTAAAAACAGCCAAACTTCTTGAAGATTCTCAAGAACAAGCAGAAAGACTTGCTCAGCAAGAAGAAGAAATGCGTCAAAACATGGAAGAGCTACAAGCAACGCAAGAAGAAGCAACAAAACAAAGTCAAGAATTTGTTAGTTTCACAAACTCAGTAAATCACACATTAATTAGAGCTGAATTTGACATAAACGGTATTTTATTATATGCAAATACTAAATTCATCTCAAAATTAGGTTATTCGGCAAATTCGGATGTCGAAGGCCACCACATCTCAATGTTTATTAACAAAAAAGATAAAGAATGGTTTAATAGAATTTGGGAAGAGCTATCAAAAGGCGGTAAGCATTTTGAAGGATACATGAAACATCTCACAAAACAAGGAAAAGATTTATGGACTGTTTCAACTTACACCTGTATTAAAGATGAAAATGGCAATGTAGAAAAAATATCATTTCTTGCAATAGACATTACCGAACAGAAAAAACAAAGCATCGATTCTGAAGGTCAAATAAAAGCAATGTCTATATCTACTATCAAAGCTGAATATTCACCAACAGGTGAGTTTATAGATTGTAACGAAAAATTCTCAAAATTAACAGGACATTCAATTAACGACCTTCAAGGAAGCAATATCTTTGATTTAATTAATCCAAAATCCAGAAATAATTTCGAAGAAAACTGGAACAATGTTGTTAAAGGAAGTTTTTATGAAGGTGAAATTAAAATTTTAACAAAAGACAAAAGCGACAAATGGATTAAATTTACTTTAGCCGGAGTTAACGACTTGTACGGAGACATATCCAAACTAATTATTATTGCTTATGACATTACCGAACAAAAAGAAATTTTCTTTGAAAACAAACATACAACTGAACAATTAATTGCTCAGGAAGAACAATTGAGACAAGCAGAGACAATTCTAAATAAAAAATTAATTCAAGCTAAAGACGAAGTTAAAGAACAGTACAGAAAAATTGAAAAAATTAAAATTCGTAACGAAAAAACTTTAGAAGGTTCTCTTGACCCAATTGTTATGATTTCAAGTAATGGCAATATTGAATTCTTTAATAAAGCTGCCGAACAACTTTGGAAATTAAAACGGAAAGATGTAATTAATAAAAACATTAACCATCTTTTCTCTGACGATTTAATTATTAGCGACAACTTTATTAACTGCCTTATAGACCCTGAAAAAGAAAAAATTGTAGGCCATCGAACAGAAATAAAAATAACTACCGGTGAAAACACAGATATTCCTGTTTTGATTCTGCTCTCTCAAGCAAAAGTTGATAAAGAATATACTTACACTGCGTTTATTCAAACAATTGAAGTTGAACTCTTTTAAAAAAATAATCAATCTAAATAGAAAAGACAAAGCAAAGCTTTGTCTTTTCTATTTTATTGAAATTTGTAAAATATATTTTTTAAATTTACGTTCCTTAAAAAAATCAATTTTAATGAAGCCTACTTACAGATTAATAATTCCAATATTTATAATAATTTTACTCTTTTCGTGTAATAAAGAAAAAATTATTACTTCCCCTGATGCCAAATTAAATTTCTCTACAGACACAGTTACTTTTGATACTGTGTTCACTACAATTGGTTCTACAACTAAACAATTTAAAATATATAACTTCAACAACTCAAAAATTAGTATCTCTTCAATTCGATTGGCTAATGGTGACGATTCAAACTTCCGATTAAATCTAAATGGTATATCTGATAATTATTTTACTGACATAGAAATACCCTCAAATGACAGCCTTTTTGTATTTGTTGAAGTAAATGTTGACCCTAACGGAGAAAATTCACCAATGATAATAAAAGACTCT
Source organism: Bacteroidales bacterium (assembly GCA_023145555.1). Taxonomy (GTDB): domain Bacteria; phylum Bacteroidota; class Bacteroidia; order Bacteroidales; family B39-G9; genus B39-G9. Next base: position 9,452 of record JAGLDO010000163.1, on the reverse strand, counting down.
TTGGTATTTATAACAAATGGCAACACTCAAGATGTTAATTTAATAGCCTTTGGGCAAGATGTTCATCTGATAAACGGACAAATAATTCCTTTAAATGCAAACGATACAGTTTGGACTAACGACAAGCCTTACCTTATTTATAACTCTATGCTTGTCGACTCTCTTAAAACATTAACTATAGAAGCCGGAGCTCAGCTTTATTTTCATAAAAACTCAAACCTGCTTGTTAAAGGAACTCTAATAGTAAATGGAACTCTTGACAAACCTGTTATTTTTCAAGGCGATCGATTAGAAGAACTTTATAAAAATATCCCCGGACAATGGGGAGCTATTGCTTTAATACCCGGAAGTAAAGGCAATAAAATCAACTATGCAATAATTAAAAATGGCGTTCTTGGCATTCAAGTTGGTGAATATGACAAAATCTCACCGGATTTAACAATTACAAACACCAAAATTCAAAACATGACTTTTGGCGGTATTTATGCCTTTAACTCAACAATTAATGCAAGCAACAATATTATTGCTAATTGCGGATACTATGCTGTTTCACTTCTTGTTGGCGGAAGTTACGATTTTAATCATTGCACTATTGCTAATTATTATGGTTCTTATTCCAGCTATAGTAGCAGAACCGAACCTTCATTGGTAATAAGTAATAACATTACTGTCGGTGAAGTTTCGTGGGTTAGCAATCTTAATGCAAACTTTGGAAACTGCATAATATATGGAAATAACACAAATGAAATTGGTATAGGAGAAGACACTGCATCAATAGTTACTTTTAACTACAAATTTGATCACTGTCTAATTAAAGTAGATGAAGATTTTGATACTTCTGACAAATCTCATTTTGTAAATATTATTAAAAATAAACGTCCTGAGTTTTTATCAACGAAAACTGACAGTCTCAATTTTCAACTTAATTCAAATTCACCGGCAATAGACTCCGGAAATGTTAATATTGCCAAAAAATTTCTTTACGACTACAACCATCAAAGCAGACTTAACGACGACGGCCCTGACTTAGGTGCTTATGAGTATGTTGAATAATTTTTTCTTGTCAAAATTTTTAATACATTTAGCATATTAATTACAATAAACATTAAACCATGAACAATATAAAAACCTTAATTCTATTATCATTTTTTGCTGTTATTTTATTTTTCCCATCAACAAGATTAACTGCACAAAACAACACTCAGAAACAAACATCAAACGATCGATATTTTAGAATAATGTTTTACAATTGCGAAAACTTTTTTAATGTAACTCACGACACATTAAAATTAGACGATCAATTTTTACCCGACGGCGACCACTATTGGAATTGGGGTAAATATAAACACAAAGTAAATAATATTGCAAAAGTAATAACAGCTGTTGGAGGCTGGACACCTCCCGATATTGTTGGTTTATGCGAAGTTGAAAATAGATATTGCCTTGAAAGTCTGACAAAATTTTCTCCTCTTGAAAAATTTAATTATCAAATAATTCATAAAGAATCACCCGACAGAAGAGGTATCGATGTTGCTTTTCTTTATCAGGAAAATACTTTTACTCCAATATCTAACAATTTTATACAAATTGATTTTCCTTTTAATAAAGATAAAAAAACAAGGGATATTCTTTATGTAACAGGCTATACTAATAAACACGACACTCTCCATATTTTTGTAAATCACTGGCCATCACGCTGGGGCGGACAATTAGAATCAGAGCCAAACAGAATGTTTGTAGCTTCAGTTTTAAAAAATTCAGTCGATTCTATTTTTGAAACAAATAAAAATGCAAACATAATTATTATGGGCGATTTAAACGACGAACCCGATAATAAAAGTCTATTAGAAACATTAAAAGCACATGGTGAATTTAATAACATTAAAAACAAAGAACTATACAATTTGTCTTATTATCTTCAATTTAAAAAAAATATTTGCAGTCACAAATATCAAGGACACTGGGGAACACTTGACCAAATCATAGTATCAGGTAATTTATTATTAAAAAACAAAAAGTTATACACATCTTTAGATGATGCCCATGTTTTTAAAGCAGACTTTTTACTCGAAAAAGATGATTCATATTACGGACTAAGACCATTTAGAACCTATTTAGGATTTAAATATCATGGAGGTTTTAGCGATCACCTGCCGGTTTATTTAGATTTGCAAAGAAAAAATTAAATATAAATGTAGGACTATCGTTATATCGAAAACAATTTTTCTAAAGACCTTCCAGCGTCCGTCAGCTGACGGACATGAAAGTGTCAGATTAAATTTTTATTATCCGATTTTTTTCACGAAAAATTATTCTTTAACAGACTTCAATCCAAGTTCTTCGCCTTTTCTAATCATAAATTTATAAGCAGCATCGTAATTATTTTCAATAATACCATCTAAAATAGCTTCTTTAATTGCACTTTTAATCTCACCAACTATTTTTGACGGCTTAATATTAAAAATTTTTATAATTTCGTCGCCGGATATTGGAGGTTGCCAATTTCTTATTTTATCCTTTTCTTCTATTTCTTTTAATTTTTTTCGAACAATTTGAAAGTTCTGCAAAAATCTCTTAACTCTGTTAGAATTTTTCGAAGTTATGTCGGCATCACACAAAAGCATTAAATCATCAATATCTTCACCAGCCTCAAACAACAAACGTCTTATTGCAGAATCTGTAATATCTTCTTTTGACAATACAATTGGTCGCATATGTAACAAAATAAGCTTGCGTACATACTTCATTTTCTCATTCATGGGAAATTTAAGACGACGAAAAATATCAGGCAACATTTTATACCCAACAAATTCGTGTCCATGAAACGTCCAACCATGAACATCATCAAATCGTTTGCTGGCAGGCTTTCCAACATCGTGTAAAACTGCAGCCCAACGCAACCATAAATTATCTGTATGTTTACTTATATTGTCTAGAACATTGAGTGTATGATAAAAATTATCTTTATGCTTAATCCCTTTTTTTACCTCCACTCCTTTTAATTTATATAATTCGGGAAAAACTATTTCAAGCAAACCGGTCTCTTCCAAAAGTCTAAATCCTATTGATGGTTTTGGCGATAAAACTATTTTATTAAGCTCGTCGTTTACTCGTTCTCGCGATACAATTTTAATCCTGTCAGCATTACTTTTAATTGCAGATAATGCTTCGTCACAAATGTTAAAATTTAATTGCGCAGCAAAACGAATGGCACGTATCATTCGTAGAGGATCGTCAGAAAAAGTAATGTCTGGATCTAATGGTGTGCGTATAATCTTCTTCTTTATATCATCTAATCCATTAAATGGATCTGAAAGTTGAGCATGCGTTTCTTTATTTAAGCTTAATGCAAGGGCATTTATAGTAAAGTCTCTTCTGTTTTGGTCATCCTCAAGAGTACCATCTTCAACAATTGGTTTTCTTGAATTTCTGTTATACGACTCTTTTCGTGCTCCCACAAATTCAACCTCATAGTTTTTATACCTTAACATTGCTGTACCAAAATTCTTAAAAACAGAAACTTTTACGTCTTTTTCAATTTTGTCTGCAACCATATTTGCAAGTTCAATCCCACTCCCAACCACTACAATATCTATATCGTTTGATGGCCGTTTCAAAATAATATCGCGCACAAACCCTCCAATAACATACGCTTGTATATTTTTTTCTGCAATAATCTCTGAAATTATCTCAAAAACAGGATGTTTTAAATATTTATTCATAAATAATAACTATGACATTTTTTGTAAATAGGTGACAAAATTACAATTTTTCGTATCAAAACTAACAATATTAAGAATTTTTATTCAATCATATTTTACTTTTAGATACTGTCTAAAGCCTAGTAATAACTTTTTTCATTTTATTAATATTATTCTACTTCACTAAAGTGCAGAAAAATATATATTAGAAAACAAGCGGTTTAAGTGTAATTATAAAATGGCACATTATTTGATAAACACTTTTATATATTTATATAGTTATATATTTTGCAAACAATTTTAAAATTAATAAAATGGAAAAAGTTATGTTAGAACATTTAACACTAGAAACATTTAAACAAAAAGTTTTTAATTTTGAAGCTAACAAAGAGTGGAAATTTGAAGGCGACAAACCTTGTATGATTGATTTTTATGCTGACTGGTGTCAACCTTGTAAAATGGTAGCTCCTATTTTAGAACAATTAGCTGAAGAATACGATGGAAAAATAGATATTTACAAAGTAAATACAGAAGAACAACAACAATTAGCCGGTGTATTTGGAGTTCAGAGTATCCCATCATTATTATTTGTACCAAAAGACGGACAACCACAAATGGCAATGGGTGCTTTACCTAAAGATACTTTTGAAAAAGCTATTGCTGATGTATTAAAAATAGAAAAATAATTTTCTTTATAGCTTGATTAACAAGCTAATTGACTTAAAAAATTCTTAAAAAGCTGTGATATTTTTATCACAGCTTTTTTTTACAACTAAAGTTTTTTAACTTTGCAAACAATTCACAGTGGGGTGCCTTAATATTTATGGCTGAGATCACACCCTTTGAACCTGAACGGATAATGCCGGCGTAGGGAAAAGAGTAACAATCACCCATTGCAATATTAACTTTTAACTAAAATTTTTTTAATCATGAAAAGATTATCATTATTATTAGTATTGCAATTAATCAGTTTTTGGATTTTTTCGCAATCAACTATTTCAGGAACAATAACAGACACCAAGGGAGAACCCTTAATTGGTGCTAATGTTCAGTTAACAAATACCTTAAAGGGAACTTTTTCCGATTTAGAAGGTAAATTCATTATTAAAAATATAAAAAATAAGAATTACACAATTGTTGTTTCTTATATTGGATATGTTAAAGCTTATAAAAAATTAAATCTTGAAAAAGATTTAACTATTAATTTTAAATTAAAACGTTCGAGCGTTATGTCTGATGAAATTATGATTTCATCAACCAGAGTTGGAGAAAAAGTTCCTGCCACTTACATCAACCTAAATAAAAAAAGTATTGATGATAATAATTTGGGACAAGACATTCCTTATTTACTAAGCATAAGCCCATCTGTTGTAACATCTTCTGATGCAGGAGCAGGTATTGGTTACACAAACATAAGAATTCGAGGAACTGATGCAAACAGAATAAACATTACCATAAACGGCATTCCATACAACGATCCCGAATCTCATGGAGTTTTTTGGGTAAATTTGCCTGACCTTGCTTCCTCAATTAATAATGTACAAATTCAGCGTGGAGTGGGCACATCAACCAATGGTGCCGGTGCTTTTGGTGCAACAATAAATATGCAAACATTAACTCTTGAGCGAAAAGCTTACGCAGAAGCAAGCAATTCAATTGGCTCGTTTCAAACATGGAAAAGTAATGTAAGAGTAGGTTCAGGTTTAATTAATGATAAATTTACTTTTGATGCACGACTTTCAAAAATTGAATCGCAAGGGTTTATCGATCGTGCTGCTTCTGATTTAAAATCATTTTTCGTTTCGGGAGGATATTATAGCAAACACAACATTGTAAAACTGAACATCTCTTCGGGGATAGAAAAAACCGGACAGGCTTGGAATGGCGTTCCTAAATGCAAACTAGAAAACGATTCCATTGGTATGGCTCAATTAGTATATGATGACGGTTGGTCTGATGCTGAAAAAGACAATTTGTTTAATTCAAACAGTCGCACTTTTAATCGTTATATTTATGATAATCAGACTGATAATTATCAACAAGATCACTATCAATTATTTTACTCTCACGAAATAACTAATTTTCTCAACATTAACACTGCTTTGCATTACACAAAAGGATATGGCTATTACGAAAGCTATAAATACAATAAAAAATTTAGCAAGTACGGACTTGAAAATGCAATTATTAATAACGATACCATTACACGTTCTGATTTTATTTACAGAAAATTAATGGATAACGATTTTTACGGCATAACTTACTCAATGAATTATAAGTTAGAAAAAATTAACGCCTCAATTGGTGGTGCTTATAATATTTACGAAGGCGACCATTTTGGCAATGTTATATGGTCACAATTTTCTATAAACAATTTTGAAAAAGACTACGAATGGTACAGAAACAAAGGCACAAAAAAAGATTTTAATATATATGCTAAAATCAATTATTTGATTACCAACAAATTAAATATATACGGCGATGTTCAATTTCGTAATATTGATTATACCATTGACGGTATTGATGATGATTTTAGAGATGTTAGCCAAACTCATAAATTCAATTTTATTAATCCTAAAACAGGAATTTATTATACCATTAACGACAAACAAAACGCTTATTTCTCATTTGGCATAGCTAATCGTGAGCCAAACCGTCATAACTATACCGATGCTGATACAACAAAACCAACACCAAGCTACGAAACACTAAGAGATTATGAATTTGGCTACACTTTTAGCACAACAAAATCTGTATTAAAAGTAAATTTGTTTTATATGGATTATAAAAATCAGTTGGTATTAACCGGTGATATTAATGATGTTGGATCTGCTATTATGGCAAATGTTGACAAAAGTTATCGCACCGGCATTGAATTATCTTCAGGATTAAAATTTACCGATAATCTGAAATGGGATTTGAATGCAACATTTAGTAAAAACAAAATTAAAAATTTCACTCAATATGTTGATAATTGGGACACTTGGGGACAAGATGTATCTAATTTAGGCGAAACAGACCTTGCTTTTTCTCCAAATATTATTGCTAATAGTTTAATAACTTATAATATTAAAAATAAATTTTTTATTAAACTAATCTCTAACTATGTTGGCAAACAATATATTGACAACTCAGCAAGCGACGAAAGAAAACTCGATGCATACTTTATCAACAATATAAAAATTGATTATGGCTTTAAAACAAAGCTTGTTAAAGGAATTAATTTATCGTTAATGATAAACAATATTTTCGATCAGAAGTATGAAACTAATGCTTGGGTTTATCAATATACTTATGAAGGAGAGCAAAGAGTTTTGGACGGCTATTTCCCTCAAGCAGGAATTAATTTCTTGGCGGGTTTAACACTAAAATTTTAATTAAAAAATAGGATGTGTTTAGGGTTTAATATCTGCTCTTTCAGATTTGCAATCCGAAAGCATTAATATACAGCTTGTTAGTCTAATGATTACAAAACAAAAAAACCACAAAATGTTAAAAATTTTTGTGGTTTTTTATTAATACATGTTTTTAAAAATAAACATTGCAATAACAACGAAGGCAATTTATAGTTAAGTTTGCAACAATAATTAAAAAATTAATCAATTATGTTCACATTTTTAATTTCAATTTTAGCTTTAATTTTAGGATATTTTATTTACGGAAAATTTATTGAAAAATTTTTTGGTGCCGACGATAAAATAAAAACTCCTGCCGTTCGAATTGCCGATGGCGTTGATTATATACCAATGCCTGTTTGGAAAATGTATATGATAGAATTTTTAAACATTGCAGGACTAGGCCCAATATTTGGAGCAATCTTAGGTGCAATGTACGGTCCTGTATCATATATATGGATTGTATTAGGATGTATTTTTATGGGTTCTGTTCACGATTATTTTTCCGGAATGTTATCTGTCAGAAACGATGGAGCAAGCATTTCAGAAGTTGTTGGCAAATATCTTGGCAATGGATTCCAAAATTTCTTAAGAGTATTTTCAATATTATTATTAATATTTGTGGGAGTTGCTTTTGTTACAGGACCTGCGGGTTTATTGGAAAGTTTAACAGGCGCCAGCAAAACAATTTGGCTTTATATTATTTTTGGGTATTACATTATTGCAACCTTACTTCCAATTAACAAAATTATTGGTAAAATTTACCCAATTTTTGGAGTAGCTTTGCTTGTTATGGCTGTCAGCATTGCCGGAGCAATGATATTTAAAGGAGCGTCTGGCACTTTAGATTTGCACGAATTATCATTTTCCGACTTTAAGAATTTTCATTCTAATCCTTCACAAAACATTTTGTTCCCAATGATGTTTATTGTTATTTCATGTGGTGCAATTTCAGGTTTTCACTCTACACAAGCACCATTAATGGCACGTTGTATGAAAAAAGAACGCTATGGCAGAAAAGTTTTTTACGGAGCTATGATTTCAGAAGGCATTGTAGCACTTATTTGGGCAACAGCTGCTATTAACTTTTTTCATGGCTCTGAGGGTTTAAATGCCACAGCTGCTATAAGCGGACACGATCCCGCTTGGATAGTTAACGAAATCTGTAACACGTGGCTTGGAAAAGCAGGTGCTATTTTCGCAATTATTGGTGTTGTAGCATGTCCAATAACTACAGGCGATACTGCATTTAGAAGTGCACGACTTACAATTGCCGATATTTTTAAATTTAAACAAGGCAGTATAAAAAACAGACTTATTGTTGTTATTCCTCTTTTTGCTGTTGGTTTTGTTTTATCACAATTAAAATTCTCAACCATCTGGAAATATCTTGGACTTTCTAATCAGATTTTGTCAACCATTGTTTTATGGACAGCTGCAATGTATCTTGCCTATAATAAAAAAAATCACTTACTCTTATCAATTCCGGCAACATTTATGACCGCAGTTTGTGTTACTTACTTAATGGTTGCTCCTATTGCTAACGGAGGTCTGGCATTACAGGTAACAACAGGTTATTCTATTGGTATTGCAGCCTCAATACTGTCATTTATCTGGTTTATGTTTGCAGCTAAAAAAAATAAACCAAAAACTACAATCATTTCAGAATAAAAACTATTTTTGTAATTCAAATTTAAAAAAAATAAAAAATGAAAAACTTATCACCTATTGCCAAACTGTCAATTGCTATTAACGCAGTTTTAATTATTGCTATTGCTGTATTTCTTTATTTACAATTTGGCTCAGCCGAAAAACCTGCTGAAAGACCTGTTGAAAAAACTGTTGAAGCAACAAGCTCAATGCAAATAGCTTATGTAAATATTGATTCATTACTTTTGAATTACAAATTATCTGAAGAGTTAAACCAAGAATTCACAAGAAAACAAGAAAAAATAAAAGCTGACTTACAAAGAAAAGCTGATAAATTTCAAAAAGAAGCTGCCGAATTTCAAGACAAAGTAAAAAGAGGTGGATTTCTTACTCAACAACGTGCCGAAGAAGAGCAACAAAAACTTATTGATAAACAACAAAAATTACAAATTCTTCAAAACGATCTTGGCAACAAATTACTTGCCGACCAACAAGAAATGAATAAACAGTTATATAATAAAATAACTTCTTTTATTGCCGAATATAACGAAACTCATAAATATAAATTTATTCTTAGCAATACAACCGGAGGAACACTTTTATATGGTGACGAGGATTGTAATATTACTAATGAAGTTCTTTATGGTCTTAATTCAAAATATGACGAAGATCACAAATAATTTTTTTGAATTAGGCTTTTAATCAA
>JAGLDO010000162.1 GCA_023145555.1 Bacteroidales bacterium | reverse complement strand
CTTTAGTTTTCGGAGTAGTCTCAAGTTTAAATATATTATATTTTACTTGAACGATTTATAATTAAATTAGAAAGTCGTAGCTGTAAAGGTATAACAATAAAGAATTATTAAAATTTTACAAAAAAAATCATGAAACAAATTCTAAAATATTTCCCTGATTTAACTGAAACACAAATTGAACAATTCTCACAATTAAAAAAATTATATTCTTTTTGGAACGAACAAATAAATGTTGTTTCCCGAAAAGATATTGATGCTATTTATGAACATCATGTATTACACTCATTGGCAATAGCAAAAGTTATTAGGTTCAAAAAAGGGACTTCAATTCTTGATGTTGGAACAGGTGGAGGATTTCCGGGCATTCCTCTTGCAATTCTTTTTCCTGAAACAAATTTTTTCTTAATAGACTCTACTGGAAAAAAAATTAAAGTTGTTAAAGAAATAACTGAAAAATTAAATCTAAACAATGTAAATTCTGAACAAATAAGAGTTGAAAAAATTAAGAAGAAATATGATTTTATTGTTAGCCGTGCTGTTACTAAATTTCCCCAATTTTTGGCTTTAGTAAAGAAAAATATTCATGGAAATGATAAAAATCCTCTACCAAATGGTATTTTATATTTAAAAGGCGGTGATTTTACCGAAGAAATTAAAACCTTTAAAAAATCTGTTTCAATATACAATATTAGTGATTTCTTTGAAGAAGAATTCTTTGAAACAAAAAAAATTCTTTATTGGGAATATAATTCTTAATATAGCTCTTATATTGGTTTTATTATTCTGTTATTTTTTTTTAATGTATTTCATTAAATCAATACCACGCTCTACAATATCAATTGTGTTAGTTACATTGTTTATTGCATAAAACATTTCACCTGTAATAATAAAAGCCTCATCGGGAATATCTTTAATCGGAATTAACTTATATGAAACTACAAACTGAGGGGATTGGGGTAGGTTCATCCACATAAATTTTACAATATGTAATCGGCTGTTATATACAAACATTGCATTATTACTTTTCACGCTAACAGCTTTGTAACCTTTGGGTATTAGTTCCTGGATTTTGCCGAATTTATTTAGATTTTTTTTATTGACTAATAAATTGACAATTATTTCATTGTTTTCGTTAATGTATGGTTTTTGACGAATACAACTAAATTCTCCTTTTTTAAGTATATTATCTAAGTTATTAGCTATTAAATCTCCATCTTTTTTTGCACTCCAAGATTTAGAATTTCCTTTATTTATTGTTAAAACCTGAGGATACATTTCAACAATTCTTCTCTCTGAATTATGCAGAAAATAAAAATTTGCACGCATTACATGATATCCTTCAACTGAAGTATCTGTTTTGACTTTATATGAGATTGTAAATTCATTTTCGAATGGCAGATTTATCCATTGCAAAACAACTGTATTCTTGTAAAAACGGAACTCAGCATTTGCTGAATTCATTTGAGTTGCGACAAACCCTTCGGGCAGCTTATGTTCAAATCGTGCGATTCCCTTTAAACCACCTTTTTTAATTTTTACTTCAACAGTAAACTGATTACCTGATTGAATTTCTTTAGGGATTTTTGCAGTTAATGAAATATCATCTTGCGAAAACAAAAAAGATATTGTTAACAAGATAAAACTAAATGTTAGGGTAAGATGTTTAAACATGATAATCCTTAAATTTAATTTTGCAAAAGTAATAAATTAATTTAATTTTTTTTGCTTTTTTCATTTTCAATTATTTACATAAAAATACACATAATCTAAAAGGCTATTTATTAATATTTCTGAAATTTAGCAATAAAGAAGAAAAAAAGTATTCGGAATTAAATAAACTCACTCAACTCAAGCCATCTGTTTGATTTTAAATCAATTGTTTTTAAAACTTCACCCAGTCGGTTCGATTTTGCAATAAGTTCTTTTTGTGGCAATGTTCCTGAAGATATTTCTTTTTCGAGATTATTTTTTTCATCTTCTAAATCTTGAATTCCTTTTTCTAAATTTTCAAATTCACGCTTCTCGTTGTAGCTTAACTTTATTTTCTTTTTTTCGGAAACATCTGTTTGTTTTATATTTTTTTTATGCTCAACTTTTTGTTTCTTCTTTTGTTTAGATAAGCTCTCTCTGTAGATAGAATAGTTTCCGGGAAAATTTTTTATTTTTCCATCGCCTTCAAAAACAAATAAATGTTCAACCACATTATCCATAAAATATCTGTCGTGAGAAACCACAATAACACAACCCTGAAAATTTTGCAAATAATCTTCGAGTACTGTCAATGTCATAATATCCAAATCGTTAGTAGGCTCGTCGAGAATTAAAAAATTTGGATTTTTCATTAAAACAGTCATCAGATATAAACGACGTTTTTCGCCTCCGCTTAACTTTGAAACATAGGTATAATGCTTATCGTAAGAAAAAAGGAAATAGTTTAG